>NZ_CAUFYA010000008.1:0-138325 GCF_959596855.1 uncultured Butyricimonas sp. | reverse complement strand
CGTACTTTGTTCGCTGCCTCCAAATCATCCGTCAATAACATTCCCCCGGAAGATCCCGTGATAATTTTATTTCCATTAAAAGAAATAGCATTATAACTACCGAAAGTCCCGGTTTGTACACCTTTATAAGAGGCCCCCAATGATTCTGCCGCATCCTCTATAATAATAGCATTATACTTCCGACAAATAGCCCGGATCTCGTCGATTTTACCCGGTGTCCCGTATAGATGAGCGACTACAACGACCTTCACTTCCGGATAAATTTCGAAGGCTTTCTCTAACGCAATAGGATCCATATTCCAAGTATCATATTCCGTGTCGATAAACACGGGTATTCCTCCCTCGTAGATAACAGGGTTTACTGTCGCATCAAAAGTCATATCCGAACAAAAGACCTTATCACCCGGCTTTACCCCAGCCAACCGAACAGCCATATGCAAAGCCGCTGTCCCGGCAGACAAAGCAACCGCATACCGGCAACCGATCTTCTCACAAGCCAAACGTTCTACCTCATTGATATTCTTACCCACGGTAGACATCCAATTACTCTCGTATGCTTCTGTTATATATTTGATTTCATCTCCATGCATTGTAGGAGAACTCAGCCATATTTTAGAAGAAAATGGTTCCATCTGTTTCTGTTTACTGTCTTGATCCTCTCTCTTCATATCTAATTATTTTTTTTTCTTATTCTCAGCCTCAAAACCATACCCGTAGCCATAACCATAGCCATAATGTTTCCCATAGCCATAACCGTATTTCTTACCGTAACCGTAGCCATAGGTGTTCTTGCGCTTGCTTAAGTCGATTCCGTTGATCACAACTGCCAACTTATCGAACTTATGATCGTCCTTAAGAACATTGATGTAACAGAAAGCGGCTTTCGGGGTCACGTCCGCACGGCAAACATAAACGCACATATCGGCTACACGGCTTATTATAGCCGTATCAGTTACCATTCCAATCGGAGCCGTATCCAATAACACGTAATCATAACGGGCTTTCAATTGTTCTATCGCCTTCTCTAAAGCATCACGGGCTACCAACTCCGTCGGGTTCGGGGGAATTGTTCCACCCAAAAGAATATCCACGTTCGGACTGATACCGGAAGGCTGCACAAGCTCAAAAAGATCGTTGTCTTCCGGATTCATCAAATAATTAGAAATTCCCTCTTTCTTTTTTGATAAGCCGAATATCCTATTCAAGCCGGGCTTGCGGATGTCCATACCAACCACTATCACTTTCTTACCCAGAAAAGCCAAGCTGACAGCGAGATTTCCGGTCACAAAAGATTTTCCCTCGCCGGGCTGCGTGGAGGAGAAAAGTATGACCTTCTGGTCTTTCTGTAGCATAAAGAGCAGATTGGTTCGCAATCCCCGGAAGGTCTCCTCCATCACGTCGTTCTTATTCTCGCGTACCACGATAGCACCTTTATCTGATGACTTACGAATGCTCAACGGTAATTCGCCCAGAATGGGCACATTCGTCAATTGCTCTACATCACCCCGGTTTTCTATTTTATATTTCAATAATTCCACGATAAAGATAATTCCCACCGGAACAAACAGGCCTACCACCAAAGCTGCCAATAAAAAGACAAACTTCCTCGGGGCTATCGGCTCCTTGCCGGGTAATGGCTCCTCTACAATACGACCATTATTAGCCGTGGATGCCAACGTGATTGCATTCTCTTCCCGTTTCTGCAACAGCATGATATATAGAGTTGCCTTGATTTCCTGTTGCCGGGAAATCGTCATGAACTCTTTCTCCTGCTTGGGTGTGTCGCTGATCCGGCTCTCGAATTTGCTAGCCTGACGCTCTATATCTTTTTGGGCAATTTGCAATCCTTGCAAGACACTATTCACAGTTGTTTCTACACTACGCCTCATCGCATCAATACCTGCATTCATGTTTATCACCGCCGGGTTAGTTTCCGAAGAGGTACGTAACAAACGTTTACGCTCGACAATCATCGTGTTGTATTGCTCAATCACCCTAGTCAGGTTTTGATCTTGCAATCCCACGTTTGCAGGAATGACCTCTTCTTGGTTGACCGGATCATTAATATAGGTACGCAGATATTGAACCAAACGGATTTGCGTGGCGTTCTCCACTCGTTGTTGCTCATACTTGGAACTCTCTTGCAAAGCCAAACGGGCATCATTTGTCAAATCAGTCAGACCGGACCGTTGCTTGAAATCCGCGAGCTCGCTCTCCGCCGCACCCAACTCATGGTTAATGATACCGATACGTTCCTCGATAAACTCGGCGGTTTTCTGGGCTACCTCATTTTTCTCGTCGTTCGCGTCTTGATTATAAAACGCTACCAAACGATTAACAAAATCCACTCCCCGTTCCTTTACCGTATTATTCACACTGATCTTTGCTATGGTTGTGGTCTTGGAAGAGGCTGTCACGCTCAAATCTTTCATATACTTCTCGGCAGTCTCTATCGGAGTGTTTATGGTAGCACGTAAAGCGATTTCCTCTTCTTCCATACACGAGGTATCACCTCGCATAAAGCTTAAAACGCCCACGGGTGTCGGCAACACCGCCGGCAATTGGTCAAATGCCTGCACCATCTCTTGCTCTTCCCCGTCTTGCACATATTCAGCCTTAACAGACAATTTCCCTGCTTTCGTAAAGGCGAGTTCCAACTTTATCGGTTCCTCCAGCTTAGAAGCTTCTTCCGGTGTCATATAAATCCGCACCGGAGTGTTCTTATAAAGAGGAATCGCGTAACCGAACGCTCGCTTTTTCGCTACACGAATATTTAAATTCAAGTCATTCACGACTTTTTTTATCAAAGTACGGGATTTCAAGATCTCCACCTCGTTATCAAAATTATTTGTCATGGAAAACATTCCCAAATCTTGAATAGCTGCTAATGGATTGTTACCCGAACCACTTCGCTTATCCTGCTCCTTTATCAATACGGAACTGGAAATGTTATATACAGGCGTTTGATAACGAAGAAACAGGTAAGTAGCGATACAACATATCAATATACTAGCAACAAACCAACGCCAATAAAAAAGGTATTTGAATAAAAGAGCGAGGATATCAATCTCTTGCCCATCGGCCTCCATCCCATTGTTATTATTTATCCGTTCGTCTACCATCTCTCTTAATTTTCAATCATTTAAGTATGTTCACTAATAAACCGGCGATAGATACCAGAATCGATATCGAACTCACCCAAAGAGTCGTGCTGTTACCGATATCGGAGTTTTTTGCTTTTGTTTTGTTCGGGGTCACGTAAATAATATCGTTCTGCTTCAAGTAATAATACGGGGAAGTCACGATTCCGGCATTGTTTAAATTCAGGTTGATGATCTTACGCTTGCCGTTCACATCCTCACGGATTAGCTTCACGTTATCGCGAACACCATAGATCGTCATATCACCCGCCATAGCCAAAGCCTCCAGCACGTTCACCTTCTCGTTGCCGATCGTGAAGCTACCCGGACGGGCTACTTCACCCAATACCGAGATCTTGTAATTAGCCATACGAACCGTAACGATCGGGGATTCCTTCAAATAAGGTTTCAAACGCTCGCGAATCAAATCCTCGGCCTCGTTCTTTGTAAGACCTCCCACCGCCAAGCGACCGATAACAGGGAAATCGATCTCGCCCTTGTTATTCACCAAGTACTGCTGCATGGTCGGTTGCGTAGTCGTACTGATATTTGTCAAAGCCGCATTGAGCGGAGTCTGCACCGTCAAGTTGAACGGAGTCGCGGCCTTCGGGTCTGTCGTATTGACCGTGATACACAACAAGTCTTTCGGCATGATCTTCGCGTCATACAAAGGAAGTGTCTCCTTAAAATCGTTCACAGCCTCTGGATTCTTGAGGTAAGGTACATTCTTGTAAGAGGTGCAACTCGCTACCAACAGAGGTAAAGCCAATAAAAGTAGTAATCTTTTGATTTTCATATTATTTTGTTATCATTTTTATTTCATTGAACACAGATGACGCGGATTTAACGAAACAAACGAGAGAAAAGACCTTTCGATTTCTTCGGTTCGTATTCCGACTCGTATTCGCGCATCAAATCCTCATAGGAAAGTTTTTTGCTCACCATCTCGTAGATCATACCCCAATCCGGGAGACCGCCAAGATTACGATCATCGATAAAGATGTCTACTTTCAACTTGCGGGAGAAATGGTTGTTTTGCTCTTTCTCCTCCTCCGGATAATCACGGTTCACGGCGTAGAACTCCAAGCCGCGATCACGGCAGAAGGCAACAGCCTCATCCAAAAGCTTGCCCTCGCGTACACTCCATAAGATTAACTTATGGTGTTCCGATTGTAACTTTTTTAATGTCTCGATGGCGAAAGGAAGCTCCTTACCGATTACCGGATATTTATGCTCGACGATCGTACCGTCGAAATCCACAGCTATTATCATCTCTTAATTTTTCAATTTTCAACTCTCGTCTATTTCACATCCAACCTCTCGTACTCCGAATTATTCGACTTAAACTCCGGCACTACCCGTTTCATCAGCCGCACCGTATCCTCCACCTTTACCGCCAAGGCCAATTCTGCCAATTTATCGTAAGCCTCCAAAATATCGTTCCGCTTGTATTCACGCACCCGCGCTACCCGAATTTTGGCATGTCCCGTCGGGAGGGTATTCTCCTCGTTACTCAACACTTCCTCGTACAGTTTCTCCCCGGGACGCAACCCGATAAACTTGATCTTAATATCTTCACCCGGAATATACCCGGCTAATCGAATCATCCTTTCCGCCAAGTCTACGATTTTCACCGGTTCACCCATATCAAAAACGAAAATCTGGTTCCCCGCGCTCATGACCGCCGCCTCCATCACCAGCCGACAAGCTTCGGGGATCGTCATAAAGTAACGGGTTATTCTCGGGTCTGTCACCGTTACCGGACCGCCTTGCTCGATTTGTTTCCTGAAATACGGGATCACGCTACCGTTACTCCCCAGCACATTCCCGAAACGAGTGGTCACGAAACGTGTCTTCCCCTCTACCTCTCCCCGTTCCATCGCCAACCCTAAACTCTGCACGTAGATTTCAGCCAATCGCTTCGAGGCTCCCATCACGTTCGTCGGGTTCACCGCCTTGTCCGTCGAAATCATCACCATCATTTCCACCCCGTACTCCACGCAAAAGTCCGCTACCAACCTCGACCCAATCACGTTCACCCGCACCGCCTCGCAGGGATTCTCCTCCATCAAAGGAACATGCTTGTAAGCCGCGGCATGGAAAACCACCGCCGGACGATACTTTTCAAAAGCCATTCGCAAACGTTCCTTCTGACGGACATCCCCGATAAAAGGGCTAAACTTCAAACCCGGAAAATTCCTTTCCAGTTCCATGCGGAACTCGTGCATCGGAGTTTCCGCGTTATCAAACAGGATCAAATGCCCCACACCCAAAATCGTCAATTGGCGGCACAACTCGCTACCGATACTGCCCGCCGCACCCGTGACCATCACCACCTTGCCGGCAAAATTTTCAGCACACTCCCGCGTGTTTATCTTGATCTCTTCACGCCCCAGTAAATCCTCAACCCGTATTTCACGAACGATAGTCTTCTTCAATCCATCGCCCAGCACGTCAACCGGAGGCGTCACTAAATTTTTCAATCCGCAATCCGAACAAAAACGCACCAAACGATCCGCCTCCCGACGAGCCTCCTCGTGCGAGGGATACAATAACGCATTAATGTTATATTTCTTCACGAAACGGGAAAAATTTTCCTCGTCCTCGAAATAACAAACCGGCAAATCGGATATCACGCAGGACTTCAAGTACCTCTCCGGGTTCACGAACCCCACTACTTGATAGTGTTTACTCGTGTACATCCGCTTCTTGAGTGCAACACTTTTATCCCCGCTCCCGTAAACCAATACACGGCTTTTACCCGAAACATCCCGTGAAATCGCATAATCGTAAACCAGTACCAGCGTTACGCGAAAACCGCTTAAAACTACTGTTGTCACGAGAAAATCAAGCAAGCAAAAAGCAAAAAGATGATGGCCGAACAAGCACCAACCGGACAAAAAAAGCACTCCTCCTAAAAGAATATCGCTCAAAAGTATGGCGAAACACAATCTCCCCATACTTTTCATTGACGCATGACGGATGATGTTCTTACTCGTTCCCGAGAGCCAAAAAACTAAAAAAGTCGTCACCCCTCCCGCGAACAGTACCGTGGCATAAGCCGACCAAGACAGATCCGCGATAAAACTATCAATAAAAAAAAGCGACACAAGCGAACTAGTAAGCGACAAATAAACATCCGCCAAAAGAATCACCTTATAACTCACGTATCTTTTCCTTTCAACCAAGTACTTGGATACCTCGTTTATCAAATTTTCCATTTATAAAATGATAAGGCTTCTTATTCTCTAAAAGTTTAAAGAAGCGTCCCCTCCGGTATTAATAGCTTGATCCGGCCTATGAAGTACCGTCGAGGGAGACGCTGTTACCGGGGGTTGCGTTACCCGGTATATCTCTCGTTGCAAACGGCGAACTCCCGCTTTGCAAGTATATTAAACACTTTTACTGTAACATCAAAATCATTCTCCCGCGATTGCAGGAATCGTTTAACAATCTCCTCCTCCTCTTGCCTCACGGTGACAACCAAACGCGCACGCTCTTCCCCGAATCGCACGTGTTCTTCCAACGGCAACTCCATCGCACCTACAACGTCATCATACAAACAAATAGCATCCCACCAAGATAACAACATTCCACGGTTTCCGCCCCGCATATACCCCAACACCTCTGTTACCAATCGTCCGGCAAGTTCTCCACATTCCTTGTCCCCGGCAAAATAGTAACAATTGCACAATAAACGACAAACATTCGGAGTACGGCAAGGCAACGCAATCTTACCATTCCCCCGTGCCGCAAAAATCCGGTACGCCGCATCCAAACCGTTTCTCAAGTAACCCAAATCCGAGTACACCTGATAGACATCCATCATGTCCGCAGCGTAACCGGCACGAGTATCGACGGGGACATCCTCGTTTCTCAATTGCCTCGGGAACAAGTGAACGATCGATTTCGCTCGCTCGTGAATATCACCGGGGGTGCCGAAATCATTCTCCAACCACGGGTATACCCGTACCATAGAATACACCGTCAGGTAACCGTGTAACAAGCCCGACAACTGCCCCGGGGGATATGACCGAACGTCAAGCTCCTCCAATCGCTTGTACAAATTGTGAAATAAACCTTTTTCCATTTGTATTTTTTGATTTACGATTTTAGATTTATGATTTTAATTGTACTTGTTGGCACTTTCTTAAATCATAAATCGTAATTCATAATTCATAAATCTTAAATTAATCCTTTTGTTTTACTCTATTCTTTCCAGAAAAGAACCCGGGATGTAAGACGTGGCGATTGACACCACTCCCTCCAAACGAATCACCACCCGCTTGTGTCCCCTCAGGCGCACCAGTTCTCCCACCAGCCCCTGCAAGGGTCCTTTGATAACCCGAACCCGATCACCTCGCTTGAGGTCTTTATTCAATATCTCGATACCATCAGGAGAGAAATCCAGCAGGAACATGAAATCTTCCATCTGCTTGTCGGGAACGATCAAGGAACGATGTCCTTCTAAATCTTTCAAGTAAACGATATTCAGTGAATGCTCGTTAATTAAGGAGAAACTCGTCACCTTATCCGTACGGATAAAAATCATACCGTGAATCAAAAGTACTCGAATGGTCTTCCGCCCAAGCGGCGTATCCCGCACCTCTTTCTCCAGCGGGAGAAAATTCTCAATTCCCAATTCGTCCAATTTCTTCTTGATCAGTAATTCTTGATTCACCCGCGTGTAAGCGACATACCAGTGTATTTTTTTCTCCTCGATCATGTAATTGTTTTATTCTATCAGCAGACCGGACACGCTTCGCGCACTAACCCTGTTACCGGTCCTGATTTATTGCCATGTGTTCCACACACCCCACTTAAACAGTGATATTCATTATAGATGCACGAAAGCTGTTTCACTAAACAATATTTTATATCAAAAAACCATCGTTTAATGCGATGCAAATATACATCATTTTTATTTTCCGCAAACTTTTTTGATTAGTTTTTTGGTTCTCTCAATTAGATATTTAGTTTTTTGTCGATTATTCATAAGTGCTTTTTTTGACCGTGTCATTAAACGATCATTTATTAATTCATAAATAAATTAACGAAAGAACAAATTATCAAATAGATACAATGACTTCTTGTAAACATTTGAATGTTCATTGCATAATCGTTGCCTAACCACAAAAATCTTGTATATACACACCATAAACGTATCATAAACGCAAATTTACGTCTATGATACGTCCATGATACGTCCATGATACGTTCATGAGGTTAGGCAAGAGTTAAGAACAGATTGCCCAACCATAAAACAAATATAGATATTCTTTTAGGCTTATTCCTTCACCGAATCTTGACGATACACCCGAATGACTCCTTGAATCCGTTTCAAACGGGAAATCAACTGCGCCAGATGATCCGTGTCACTTACCAACACGGTGATTTGCCCGTCAAACAACCCTTCACTCGAATTGATAGACAAGCCGCGCAAACTGATCTTCGGGTCTTTCGAGATCACCTCGGTAATTTTAGTTACCATCCCGGCATCCTCCCGTCCCACGATACTCAAAACGGTTTGATAAGACGTTGAGCCAGCCTTTGTCCACGCCGCCTGCACGATGCGGTAAGGATAACGGCGTTGCAGGTCGAGGGCGTTCTTGCACTCTGCCCGATGAATCTTGATACCCTGCCCGATAGAAACGAAACCGATAATATCGTCACCGAACACGGGGTTGCAACACTGCGCGAACTTGTAGACCACGTTATCCACGTTCCGGTCGATTAACAACACATCCTCGCTAATCGGGCGGGTGGGCATCACCTGCACTTCCTCCCGGGGAGTGGTCGCAGCCCGTTCTTCCTCTTTCGGCTTGGTAATAAATTCCTTGATTCCCGCCATATCAAGTTTCTCCTCGGCAATGGCTTGATAGAGATCAATAGCGAACTTATATTTATAATGTTGTTGCAGGCGGTGGATTACCTCGTCGGTCAACTCCAACTTCCAGTTTTTAAAACGGCGAGCCAGCATCTCCTTTCCCAGCGTCGCTTGCGCGCGGGAATGTTCGGTCAGAAACTGCCGGATTTTATTACGGGCTTTCGAGGTAATCGCTATATTCAACCAATCGGCACTCGGCTGCTGATTATTCGAGGTAAGAATAGCAACTTGATCGCCGTTCTTCAACACGTAACGCAGCGTCTCGTTCCGCTGGTTCACCTTCCCCCCCACGCAACGGGAACCCACTCCCGTGTGTATCGCGTAGGCGAAGTCCAACAAAGTAGCCCCTGCCGGCAACGTCTTCAAATCCCCTGCCGGGGTGAACACGTGTACTTCCTTATCCTGCAAATTAATCTTGATATCGTCGAGCATATCGACAGCACCGACATCGGAACTCTCCAGTATCTCGCGCAACTCGGTCAGCCACTCTTCAATCGCCTTGTCCGAAGAACCGCCTTTGTATTTCCAGTGGGCGGCAAATCCCTTTTCCGCCACTTCATCCATGCGTTCCGTGCGAATCTGCACCTCCACCCAACGATTCTTCGGTCCCAGCACGGTCGTCTGCAACGATTCGTACCCGTTGGATTTCGGCACGGAAATCCAATCCCGCAAACGTTGCGGGTTGGGCGTGTACTTGTCCGCCACGATAGAATAGGCTCGCCAACAATCCGCCTTCTCCTCCGCCCCGCTACTCTCCAAGATAAAGCGCACGGCAAAAATATCGTATATTTCCTCGAACTCCACCTGTTTCTTCCGCATCTTGTTCAGGATCGAGGCAATGGTCTTCGTCCGCCACTTCACCTTGAACTTGACCCCGCGGTTATTGAACTCCTCGACAATCGGGGCGATAAACTCGTTAATATACTTCTCGCGTGCCTCCCGGCTGCCTTCCAGTTTCAAGGAAATCTCCTTGTACACCTCCGGTTCGCTATAACGCAAGGCTCGATCCTCCATCTCCGATTTGATATTATACAATCCCAACCGGTGAGCGAACGGGATATAGATATAACTTGTTTCGCGAGCCAATTCCCGCTGTTGCTCGGGACGCAAACCGTCGGCATGACGCAAGTCATACAGTTTCTCTGCCAAAAAAATCAATTGCACCCGCACATCCTCGGCAAAACTTAGCAGTAACTTCCGGAAATTATCGGAATCCACCACCCGATGAGTGGCATAAATACGGCTGATGTCATGCAATCCGGACAGGATTTGTGCCACCTTGTCACCAAAAACGGCTTTCACCTGTTCAATCTTTAATCCCCCGGACTCCACCACCCGCCGCAACACCAGACAGATAATCGAAGTACGTCCCAGTCCGATCTCGGACGTGATAATCATCCCGATATCCATCAAGCGGACGAGTTCCTCCTCCGTCACTCCTTTCACGTTCACCTCGCTGCTCATAGCGGTGTCGAATGCCTTACGTACCAACCGTACATCCTCGGCAGAAACAAGATTTTTACAAGATTTTAATAACGCTCTGTATTTTCTTTGGATTATCGTATAAGTTATAGATTCTGACATGGCAGGGTTAATTTAGCAATTTCAAACTTCTTTATTCTTATCAAAAAGGATGCCGCTTTCAAGCCTTCGGCTCTTTGGTCTGTAAAGTTTATAAGGTTTATAAAGTCCGAAATATCCTTTAGATAATCATATCGGCAACACACGTTGCCGTGAACAAAGCGCCCCGCAGGGGTCTATAAACCTTATAAACTTACTTTCCCCTTAACGGAGTTACCACAATATTATACTTGGAACTATAATGAATCAAATACAATCCCCGGTTCTCCAACCCGCCGAAATCACTTATCGGACGGAAACGGAAGCGGGTAAACATCCCGTCATCCTCCCTGTTACGCAGCGTGTTCAGCGTGTTCGTTCTCTCTCTCTCCACCAGCGGAATAAAATACATGGCCATATCGAATGCCCGGTTCGCGATATTATTCGGTTCGGAATGAAAATACTCCCTGTGCTTCGCGGAAAACGCTTGGGCATCCTCGTTCTGGTAATCCACGTAACTATTCATCATCACCTTCACGTTCAACTTGTAGAACATTTCCTCATCAATAGAAGTGAACTTCAACCACTCCGGGAAACCGATCACGGTAATACGGTAATGATCACTCAAGGCGGATAACACGGGCAATACACGACTCGCTGCCGCCTCGTTGACTGTCGGGAAAAGGATGATATTCTCCACGTCCGGTCGCAACATCCGGCGTACGGAATCCACGTGCATTCGCGGGTGCCACTGGTAATCGAGCATCGGCTCGCCAATCTCACCCTGCATACGGGCACGCACGAGTGCCGGCAAACGATTCACCTCTCCGGCACGGGCATTACCGTCCGGAATGATATGAATCAAATGAGCTCCATGAGCGTTAGCGGCAACCCAATCCGCCATTTCCTCCACCAGCGAAGGCGTGGAAATATTCATCTGTACAAAATTCGGAAAGCGGGACAATTCCCCACTTCTCGCCGAGAGGGGATAAATCATGGGGATCACCCTGTTTTGGAGCTGCTCGGCAACTAACTTATACGTGTTCGCGTAAACGGGACCCACGATCAAATCGGGCGATAATCCGTTCAACTCCCCGATCACCGCCTGTGTGGCGTTAGCGTCACGCTCCGTATCATAGACATGTATATCAATCGTGTAGCCTTGTCGTTTCAAACTATCCGCCGCCATTAAAAATCCTTCATAAAATTGCAGGAACTGGGTAGACTTATCACTCAAACGCCACCTTTCATTACGAATATTCACCCCTGTCGTGTCCACCGGAATCTCCTCCGGAGTAAATGGTAACTTATTATCTTTCACAGACAAAGGCAACAAAAGAGCCACTTTCACGTGCCGACGCTCGTAATTCCGCTCCGGAATCACGTAAGTGGTATCACCTACCACCTGTTGCATCATCCCCTCCAAGGAATCGCGTGCCGGAGGGTAGAGAGCAACGTGTTTCTCCTCCTCTTGTTTCTGCCGTGCCGCCTCCTGTTCCTGACGATCGAGCCAGCGTAATTCGGCTTCCAACACGCCCCGGTCAATCTGACGCAACGGCAGGCGCACCACAGCCCCTTCGGCTATCGGTCGGCTCACGTCGTACTCCGGGTTCTCCTTCAATATCCGTTTCAACTTGATCCCGAATTTCTTGGAAAGAGAATACAACGTCTCCTTCGGACGCATCTTATGATAGTAATACTTGTCGTCCACCCGTTTAAAAGGCTCCACGTGAGGTATCTGCAATACCTCGCCCACGGAGAGGGCGTTATCTTTCTTCCCGTTCAAGGCTTTCACCTCGTCGACCGCCACCCCATAAGCCTTACAAATAGAAAAAAGCGTCTGTTTGGGTTGAACCGTGTGCAGATAAAAAGATTTTCCACCAATCACGATCAATTCCTTTGACTTCTCTATCTTGACTTCTTGCGCGTTAATATATCCTGAAACGCATACCAACAGGAGTAAAAATGCAAATCTTACCATCTTTTGAATACTTATTTTCCGAGCAAAAATAGTAAAATAGTAGTGATAATTGAAAAATCTCTCTTATTTTTGCAGGATAAAGGTAGTAAACGTTTCGCGATTTACTCTACGTGACCGCAAACTTTATAAACCTTATAAACTTTATAAACTTTATAAACCGCATGAGTTTCTTCAAAAAAGGACATATTATCGTTTTACTCGTCAACCTTGTCGTGGCGGCAATCTTGTTGTTCGTGATCGGGTATATCGTGCTGAAACAACTGGATAAATACACGAACCACGGTTATTACATCGCCGTACCGGAATTGCGGGGACTCACCCCGACAGAGGCTGCCCCGTTCGCCAAAGAAAAGAAATTACAAATCGTTGTCGTGGATTCGATTTACGACAACAACGCGAAACCGGGCACGGTAGTGGAGCAATTCCCTGCCCCGAACTCCCGTGTAAAAAACAACCGCGCGATACAACTGACGATCAACGCCAACGCTCCGGAGAAAGTGATATTTCCCAATTTGCGGAACACCGCGTTCCGGCAGTCGTTACAGCGCTTGCGCAACCTCGGTCTGAACATCGGCAGAATCGAATATGCCCCGTCGAATTACAGGAATCTCGTGCTTGACTTCAAGTATAAAGGAACCGTGTTGCAACCCGACACGATTCTCCAGAAAGGAGAAACCGTGGATATCGTGCTGGGTAACGGCAATACCCCCAACAATCAAGTAGCCATACCCAATCTGCTCGGCAAAACGCTCGCCGAAGCAAGAAACATCACGTTATACGCTTTTCTGAATATCGGAGAGATCATCCCCGACAACACCGTGAGAACGGAAGCCGACCGGATGACGGCAATCATATACCAGCAAGAACCCGAGGCGGAAGAAAACATGACCATGCAAATGGGGGGGGACATAAAACTCTACCTCACGAAAGACGCGCAAAAAATAACGGCACTGGACTCCCTGTCCATCGAGGAGCAATTACCATGATAGAAGAAGAATTAGAAGAGCTTGAAGAATTAAGCGAGGACGAACCGGAGCAGGAACAGGAAAGTTACGAACATTTCCGTCTGGAAGTCGATCCCGGACAGAATTTATTGCGCATCGACCGTTTTCTGGTAGACCGTCTGCCAAACGTGTCGCGCACCAAGATACAAGAGGCGGCAGAAGCCCAATGCGTACAGGTAAACGGCAAACCCGTGAAATCAAATTACCGGGTGAAGCCGAAAGACCTCGTGATCTTGATGTTGCCTCACCCGAAACGAGAAATTCGTGTTATCCCGGAAGATATACCGCTCCGCATCGTTTACGAGGACGCTTACCTACTGGTTATCAACAAAGAGCCGGGCATGGTGGTACATCCCTCGTACGGGCATTACACGGGCACTCTCGTGAACGCCCTCGCGTGGCACTTGAAAGGCAACCCTCTATTCAAGGAAAACGATCCCCGACCGGGACTGGTACACCGGATAGACAAGGATACCTCCGGTTTGCTTGTCATCGCGAAGACGGAAGAAGCCAAAACCAAACTGGCGTCCCAATTCTTTCACAAGACATCGAGCAGGAAATACGTCGCCGTGTGCTGGGGTAATCTGGAGGAGGAAACCGGAACGATCATCGGTAATATCGGCAGGAGCATCTCCAACCGGAAAGTGATGGGCGTCTTCCCCGAGGGCAGCGACTACGGCAAGCATGCCGTCACCCACTACCGCGTACTGGAACGCCTTGGCTACGTGAATGTAGTCGAGTGCGTGCTGGAAACCGGACGTACCCACCAGATACGGGCACATTTCAAATCAATCAAACATCCCCTGTTCAATGATCCCGAATACGGCGGCAACGAGATACTGAAAGGAACCACATTCACGAAATACAAACAATTCGTGCAAAACTGTTTCACCACCTGTCCCCGTCAAGCCTTACACGCCAAAACTCTTGGCTTCGAGCATCCCGCCACCGGCGAATGGATGGACTTCAACTCGGAAGTCCCGCGAGATATGCAACAGCTTATCGAGAAATGGCGCAATTACGTGGCGAACAGAGAAATTGAAGAGAATCAATAAATCCAGTTCCCGATATTGCGCTCCGCGGCATTGAAATCAACGCCGACCTTCACGAGTTCCCGACCATCAACAGCGTAAGGCAGGAGATAACCTTTATCGTCAATCTGTTGCAAAGCCTGTTCGGCAGAACCGTCAAGTTTGAACTCGAACACGTATATGTACTTGGGTGTTTTTACCACGGCATCCGCCCGTCCCCGGGCACTGCGCACCTCGGCTTCCGTGAATTGTCCCATTAACTTGAAGACGAGGTAAAACACGACTTGATAATGACGCTCGGTGCGGGTATTCAACTCGTAAGGGAAATCGGCAAAGAATGCCCGCAACCGTTTCATGAAGGCATCGACATTGCCGACACGGAGTTCTTGAACAAATTTACCGATATAAAACCCTCGCTCTTCCTCCGCCAAAGAAGTGTAGAAAGGAACGAGGAAATCTATGAAACCATACTTCACCTCGTCATTCGGGAAAGCTAACGTATATGTCTGAAACTCTTTGTTATAATCCTTGATCGTCAGGTAACCGCTCTGAAAGATCAAGGGAATCGGGTTGTCGGCATTCACCCGGTACTCGGTGAAAGAAGAAGCCGGGGCTTCCACGCCGTCCAGCAACTCGCGCAAGTCATAATCACTCTTCTTCAACAACTCCACTAGGAAGGTCGGCGTTCCGGTCTGGAACCAATAGCTACCGAACTCTTGCTTGTAGAACGTGTTCAGCACGCTGAACGGGTTGAACATTCCCTCTCCCCTCGGGTGAAAATGATAGCCGTCGTACAGCGCCGTCATTTTCGTCAATATATCATCGGTTGTCACGCCGTTGATGGCTGCCAATTGAGTTATTTCCGGCTGGAAGTTTTCTTTCAATTCTTCAAGAGTGATACCGCAAAGCGTGGCATAATTATAGTCCATGCTAATATCATTCAACTGGTTGAGATCGCTGAACACGCTGATTTGCGAAAACTTCGTCACCCCGGTGAGGAACACGAAACGCAGGTAACGGTCGGCACTCTTGAGTACACCATAGAAAGCTTTCAACGAGTCACGGTAATTCGCGAGCAAAGCATCATCTCTCCCGAGTGCCTGCAGAAGCGGCTTGTCATACTCGTCAATAAGCACGACAACTTCACGACCGGATTGCTCGTAAGCACGACGGATAACCTCGAAAAAACGTCCTGACGGGGTTGTTTCTCCCTCGTCTTTTCCCCAGCGGGCTTCCCACATCTTCAGGTACCTATCGAGGATAGAATACAATCCTTCCGGCCTGTCATACTTCTCGGCATTCAAGTCAAGATGAAACACGGGATGCACGTTCCACTCCTTCTCCATTCCCTCTATCGCTAACCCTTCGAACAAATCTTTCCGCCCGGAAAAATAAGCCTCGAAGGTCGAGAGCAACAAACTTTTCCCAAAACGTCGCGGACGACTGAAGAAGTAGGGTTTTCCCGTGTTGGCTATCCGCCACACGAGTGCTGTCTTGTCGACATACAAATAATTAGCCGTACGAATGTTCTCGAATGTCTGTATCCCGATCGGGAGCTTTCTGGTTACCAGCATTTCCATAGTAATCTCATTTTAGATATACAGGCAAAGATAGTCTATTAAGCCCAATATGACAAAAAAAAAGTTCATAAAGTAAAGAGCAATACCCATTTATATAACCGGACAGGAAAAAGACAAGAAGAAATAAAGAAGAGATAAAGATGAAGACAGGCAACACGCTTCTTTCATTTTCTGATCAAAGACGTTTCAAAGACGTTCGTGAACGTCTTTGAAACGTCTTTGTATCGAAGGTGTAACGTCTTTGATCCCTTATTACACCCTTATCTCTTCTTTATTTCACGAGGATATCCCCGGATTCTCCCGTGCCAAAAGTACAACAGGAATCCCCTCCCGGCATCACGGGAAGTATATGGATATCAGACGTTAAATCGGAAATTCATCATATCACCATCCTGCACCACGTAATCTTTCCCCTCGACGGACATTTTTCCGGCTTCCTTGCATTTTGCCTCTGAACCAAGTGCAACGAAATCATCATATTTAATTACTTCCGCGCGGATAAACCCTTTCTCGAAATCGGTATGTATAATTCCGGCGGTTTGCGGGGCTTTCATACCGTTCTTGAACGTCCACGCCCGCACCTCTTTCACTCCTGCCGTGAAATAGGTTCTCAGATTCAACAATTTATAAGCCGTACGGATTAACTTGTTCACTCCCGCCTCGTCCAGTCCCAAGTCTTCCAAGAAAAGTTGCTTTTCCTCGTAGGTTTCCAGCTCGGCAATATCCGCCTCGATAGCAGCACCGATCACCAGTACCTCTGCCCCCTCGTCTTTCACCGCCTCACGCACCATATCCACGTATTTATTGCCCTTCACCACGGAAGCCTCGTCCACGTTACAAACGTACAGTATCGGTTTATTCGTCAGCAACATCAACTCTCTCGCCACCTCTTGTTGCAAATCGTTCAACTGCACGGAACGGGCAGATTTCCCCTGCACCAAGGCATCTTTATAAAGATGCAACACCTCCACCAATCGTTTGGCTTTGGCATCGCCTCCCGTCTGCGCTTTTTTCTCCTCTTTCGCCAAACGGTTTTCCACCGTTTCCAAGTCTTTCAATTGCAATTCCGTGTCAATCGTTTCCTTATCCCGAATGGGATCTACCTTACCGTCCACGTGCACGATATTATCATCGTCAAAACAACGCAACACGTGAATGATAGCATCCGTTTCCCGGATATTGGATAAAAATTTGTTACCTAACCCCTCGCCCTTGCTGGCTCCTTTCACCAACCCGGCAATATCCACGATCTCCACCACGGCAGGCACCACGTTTTGAGGTTGCACCAACTCAACCAGCTTATTCAGCCGTTCGTCCGGCACCGTGATTACTCCCACGTTCGGCTCGATCGTACAAAAGGGAAAATTCGCCGATTGCGCCTTGGCATTACTCAAGCAATTAAATAGTGTCGACTTTCCCACGTTTGGCAAACCGACTATTCCACACTGTAAACCCATAGTCTATATTTGTATCTTTATTATCAATCTATTATATAACACGTTCTTACTCCCAAAAATTTGAGCCTTCAAAGATAATCAATTTTCGGGTTAATACCTACCTCCGCTCTGTTTCTCCTTTGCAAATCGAATAAAAAATACTATATTTGTGATATAAACAGAAATTACCATGGGCATAGATTACTTAAAAGAGCGTTACGTGAACCCCTACACCGACTTCGGTTTCAAACGGTTGTTCGGGAACGAGATCAGTAAAGATTTATTGATCAGTTTCCTCAATGCCTTGTTGCACGAGGAACAACACATCGTGGATATTACTTATTTACGAAATGAACACTTGGGAGTTCTGGAAAAAGACAGGAAAGCCGTGTTCGATGTTTACTGCGAAAACGACAAGGGTGAGAAGTTCATCGTCGAGATGCAAAAAGCCGAACAACAATTCTTCAAGGATAGGAGCGTTTTCTATTCCACTTTCCCCATCCGGGAACAAGCCCTACGCGGAGAATGGGACTACAAGTTGAAAGCCGTCTATACCATAGGTATACTGAACTTCGTTTTCGACGAAAACCGGGAAGACGAGAATTATTATCATCACGAGATCAAATTAATGGACATCAACAAAAAGGAAGTGTTCTACGACAAACTCACGTTCATTTACCTCGAGATGCCAAAATTCACGAAAACGGAAACAGAATTGGAAACCTTGTTTGACAAGTGGATGTACGTGCTCAAAAATCTACCCCGGTTAATGGAACGCCCTGTTGCACTACAAGAACGTATCTTCGAACGGGTTTTTCGTGTAGCCGAGATCGCTAAATTCAACAAAAACGAACTGGTGGAATACGAGGAAAGCTTGAAAGTTTTCCGGGATTTAAATAATGTAATCAATACCGCCGAACAAAAAGGAGAAACCCGGGGAGAGGCACGAGGGAGAGCGGAAGGAAGAGCGGAAGGGAGAGCGGAAGGCGAGAGGAAAAAAGCCCTTGACATCGCCCGCAACTTAAAATCCAGCGGTTTGCCCGTTGAAGACATAGCGAAATTTACCGGCTTAACGTTAAATGAGATTTCCAATCTTTAATAATTTGATGCGTCTACATCGGATCAAAATGTAGACCATCAATCTTTGAACTGTTCTAAAGCCATCTCGCAAATACAAATATTGACTTGTAGAAAGGTCAGAAAAAGAAATTGATTCTCCGAGGTTTCATCTTCCCAATCCCAATCTGCAATCTCCGGTCGGTCAAGGTATTTCTCTGCTTTTTGAATACCTAGTCTGTCTATCACGCTTTGTGGCGCACAAGCTTTAAGTTGCATTATTAAAGAAACCAAATAAGCTATTTCACTTTTGTAGTAATCCATCGTGAATAAAGATTTTAAATTGATAAAGAGGACAAAATCTAAATTGCTTCAATATCAATGAAAGTCCTTGCCCGAATTTTTGGCTTAATCTTCTTTTTTCCGTTACTTTGCATAAGATTGATTTTATGGCAAAGAAGGGAAGAATTAGGAGAGTATTTAACAATCAACCGTTGTAAAATACAACCCGATAGTTGTAAAATAAAATAGATTTGTATCTTTACAATCTGCAATTTTGTTAATAATTTTATACTTTAAATATGGATACCAATACGATCACTATGCCGAAAGCACACCAAGGGAAGAATATCAAACGATACAGGGATATTCTCGGAATAAAACAGGAAACACTTGCTTTAGAATTAAACATGACTCAGCAAGCTGTATCGAAATTGGAACAGAAGGAAGAAATTGACGATGAAACTTTGAATAAAGTTGCAGAAATTCTGAAGATTCCGGTAGAAGCTATAAAAAACTTGACCGACGAAGCAGCAGTTAATATAATTGCGAACACTTTTCATGATGAAGCTGCAGCACTTAATCATTTTCAATGTACTTTTAACCCTATAGATAAAGTTGTAGAACTTTACGAACGTATGTTGAAAGCCGAACAAGAAAAAGTAAAATTATTACAAGAAGCACTACAAGAGAAGAAATAACACCCAAAACATTCCCTCTACTTCCCTTGTGCAGTATTCTGGCGAGGATGTGTTAAAAGTCTTTTCTTCTAAAAACTCCCTCCCCCCTTCGGGGTACTCCCTCTATAAACAGAGGGAGAGTTGAATTACTTACCGTTTTCGGTAAAAGTCACCAGCTCCTCCTCTGTTTATAGAGGAAACCAGCGAGTAAGCGAGGGCAGAAAGAGAGCTTGCTCTCGGTTTGCCGAGCGGGAGCTGGTTCGAGACCGGTTTCCGGGCTCACTTGGATGCGAAGCAGACGGAGGAGTTTTTAGAAGAAATTGACTTCCCCCCCTTTATTGAACGAATCTTTTCATTTTCAATTTTCAATTGTTATTCCTACCTTTGTGTAGATGCGAAACAGTATAACATGGACGTGAACCTAATGAGAAAACTCCCCGTGGGGATACAGACATTCGAGAAAATACGAAGAGAGAACTTCTTGTACGTTGACAAAACGGCGCTAATGTGGCAAATTGCGGCAAAGAGCGCCCCTTGCTTCTTGAGCCGCCTGCGGCGTTTCGGGAAAAGCCTTTTATTGTCAACGTTCGAGGCATATTTCGAGGGGAAAAGAGAGTTATTTGAAGGACTAGCGGCAGAACAACTGGAAAACGAGTGGAACGTGCATCCCGTGCTACATCTCGACTTGAATGCAGAGAAATACGACCGACCGGAAGCGTTAGACGCTATGCTAAGTAACCACCTAACACAGTGGGAATCCGTGCATGGGAAAGGAGAGGATGAAACGACTCGTTCCCGTCGTTTCGCCGGAGTAATCCGCCGGGCATGCGAACAGACGGGACGAGGGGTGGTCGTGCTCGTCGACGAATATGACAAGCCTCTTTTGCAGGCTCTAGGAAATATGCTGTTGCTGGAATATTACCGCGATACGCTGAAAGCGTTTTACGAGGTACTCAAGAGTGCCGATCGCTACTTGCGGTTCGTGTTCCTCACCGGGGTGACAAAATTCGCCCAAGAGAGCGTGTTCAGCGATCTCAACCAGTTGAACGATATTAGCATGGACTACGCGTATTCCTCTATTTGCGGTATCACCAAAGAAGAACTGGAACGGGATTTCCAACCGGAAATCAAGGCTCTCGCCGAAAGGAACAATCTTTCCCCGGCAGAAGCACTGGCGAAAATGGAAGCCCAGTATGACGGATATCACTTCCACCCGCAAGGAGCCGGAATGTTCAACCCGTTCAGCGTGTTGAGTTGTTTCAGCAAACTGGAATACGGCAATTATTGGTTTCACACGGGCACTCCGACATTCCTCGTGGAATTATTGAAAAAGAGTGATTTTGACATCCGAGAATTAATTGACGGGGTAAATGTACCGGAATCGGCATTCACTGAATACCGGGTGAACATGAATAATCCCATCCCGTTGGTATACCAAAGCGGATACCTGACGATAAAGGATTACGACGAACGTTTTCATGAATACAGACTCGCGTTCCCCAACGAAGAGGTGAGATATGGTTTCATAAACTTCCTCGTGCCGTATTACACGTCTATACCGGACGAAGAAAAAGGGTTTCACATAGGCAAGTTCGTGCAGGAATTGGAAAAAGGGCAAGTCGATGCCTTCATGACCCGCTTACGTGCATTCTTCGCGGACTTCCCTTACGAGTTGAACGAGCGGACGGAACGACATTACCAAGTAGTGTTCTACCTCGTGTTCAAGTTAATGGGACAATTCACCGATGCAGAAGTACGGAGTGCCAAAGGACGGGCGGACGCCGTAGTGAAAACGCCAAAATATATTTACGTGTTCGAGTTCAAACTCGATGGCACGGTAGAGGAAGCCCTCGCGCAAATAGACGACCGGGGGTATCTTATTCCTTACTCTGCCGACGGACGTGAACTCGTGAAAGTGGGCGTGGAATTTATTGCTACCGAACGGAATATAGGGACATGGAAAGTCAACGCTTGAATGCCGCGGATTTCATTCTCAATGCGTGTAATCCAGCACTTGAATGTTCTCCCCCACCTTCCGCACGATAGCCGCTTTCATCTGTGCAGCATGGGGACACGAGAACCCGATGGGTGTTCCTTTAAAAATACATGACGCCAAAGCGATCACCTCAGCCCCCCTGTCAACCAACATCTTCGCACGACTCACCGCCCGTTTACCGGGACAACCGCCACAAGATACGATACCCACGATCTCGGAAGGCCCTACACCCTCGAACGCCAATTTTCCTCCCGAAGCACACTTGATACAAGTGGTGGCGGGACAAAGATCCTCCGTCTGCTGACAACGAATAATTCCTACTTTCATATTCCGTGATTTATATTATCCCACAAAGATAATATAACATTCAAGAATGCCGCTCGAATTTCCAGGAGAATATCACGAGAAGAAGACAACCTACCACGGCAAAAGGAACCCCGACCAAAGCGGGATAGCGATAATCGAGTCCTGCCTGCAACGGCAAGCCCCCGGCGTATGCCCCGATGGCGTTTCCCAAGTTGAAAGCGACTTGCGCGCTGGCAGCACCCAACATCTCGCCTCCTTTCGAGTAACGAATCAGCAATACCTGTTGCGGACTGGACACGGCAAACAAACAAGCCGTACACACGCACATGAGTATCACAGCCACCCATGACATCCCGGCAAAGAAAAAGATTAACAGCAAACTTAACCCGATCGTGCCCTGCGCAACGGCAGCCACCTTTCCCGGCGTGTAGCGATCGGCAAGTCGCCCGCCCATGAGATTTCCGACAACCATACCGAATCCTGCCAATATCATCAGAAATGTAATCGTGTGAGCGGGGAAGCCCGCCTCGTGTGTCAAGAGAGGGGTGACATAACTATACCACGCGAAAGTACCACCGTTGCCTAACAACGTCGCTCCCAACAGTAACCAAGGGGCAGTAGTTTTCAGAAAACGGAATTGTCCCCGCAGCCCGGTATCCGGTACACCTTCCACTTGCGGCACCCAGCGCCATATAAAGTACAAAATAAGTATTCCCCAAAAACCGACAAGCCCGAACGTCAACCGCCATGAAATGGATGCACTCAACGCCGTTCCGAGAGGGACCCCGAACAGATTCGCGATGGTCATACCCGCGATCATGATAGAAACCGCTTCCGAGCCTCTCCCCTTGTCGGCAAGTTTCTCCGCCACGATAGAAGCCACCCCGAAATAAGCCCCATGAGGCAACCCGGACAGAAAGCGGGCAAACAACATCACCCAATAATTAGGAGCCAAGGCCGCGCAAGTATTTCCCAGCATAATCATTACCACCAATCCCAGTAATATATGTTTCAACGGATATTTCCGTGCCAGTATCAGCACGGGCGCACCCACACAAACACCTAACGCGTACGCGGATATCAAATGACCGGCAGTAGCGATGCTAATATGCATATCGGCGGCGATATCGGGCAATATTCCCATCATCACGAACTCGGCAATACCCAACCCTAAGGTTCCGAATGCCAAAGCAACAAGACTCTTTTTCATACACTTCCTTTTATAAACAGAAGTCATACGAAATTTTCAAAGATCGTGTGACTGTCTTAATGCAGAAATAAGTAATATTAACATTCAAACCTCATCGTACCGTGATATGGAAACACCCCTGCTTATACTCGTAACGGACGTAGCATTTCTTCTGCAAGCGCAAATCCTGCAACACGTCTGCCAGCACGCTCTTCAATTTATCCCCGGGGGCATCTTTTCGTCCGTCCTTTTCAAAACGGGCGTACGCGATATCAAACGTGGTACCGTACACGTGGGCAGAGTTGGCACTGGCGTTAATGTTCTTTTTCCGCAAATTCTTCACGCTCGAACCCGTGCGCAACACGCTGGTCACGACAATACTATGCGCAGGCAAGCCCTTTTGGTAAAGCGAATCTTTAAAATTACGGGCTATCGTTCCCAGCAACTCACAAGCCTCCGGCACCAGATAAGGCTCGGAGTGCGTGAGCTTGTCGACTTTGAACAAGCTACAAGTCTTTATCTCTTTCAGCGTCCTGTCGGCTTTACTCAACTCCCCCGATGAAGTCAAGGGAGTTATCCCCAAGCGTTTTGCAGAGGACAGATGCCGATCATTCAGATCATTAAAAGTACGCTGATAATTTGTGAAATACACGAAGGGGCGTTTGCTTTTCTGTTCCTCCTTACAAGCCCCGAATAATACCGCCACGCAACACACCGCGACATACCACCACACGATTCTTCTCATTCTTCAATCTTTCCATTTTTCACAGGTTCCACGTGTACCGCCACATGAGTACGCTTCCCGTACCTTTCACGCAAACGGTTCTCGATGCCCGTGGCCACCACGTGCGCCTCCCGAACCGTCATATCCGGCAGCACCCGGATATGCACCTCGATTGCAAAATCGTTACCGATACGACGAGTACGCAAATTGTGCGGATCTTTCACCTGTGGATCTTTATTTATAATAGTAATAATTTCTTTCTCGACTTCCTCCGGTAACGAACGTTCCAGCAGATCATTCATACAGGGAATCAGCAATTGGATGGATACTTTCACGATAAAAACACTCACGATCACCGCCGCTATCGGGTCAAGAATATGCCAATCCTTCCCCAGAAAGATAGCCCCGGCAATACCTAAAGCCGTACCGATCGAAGAGAAAGCATCCGAACGATGATGCCACGCGTTGGCCACCACCGCCTGACTCTGCACCCGCCGCCCCGCGATCGCGGTATAGCGATAAAGCACCTCCTTTACCACGATTGAAACAATTGCCGCGATGAAAGCGATCATATCGGGACTCCCGATCTCCTCACCTTTTGAAACGGCAATAATCTTGCTTAATCCACTCCAGAAAATCCCCGTCCCGACCATTAACAGCACCAAACCGATGATTGCCGTGGCAAGCGTTTCATACTTCCCGTGCCCGTAATCGTGTCCGGTATCTTTCGGTTTGGCAGAAACTTTGACAAATACCAAAACAATAATATCCGTGATGAAATCGGAAAGGGAATGCACGGCATCGGCAATCATGGCGCTACTCTTCCCGAGTATCCCTGCCACGAACTTGAAAACCAAAAGCCCGAAATTCGCTATCGAACCGACAATAGTGACCCTATATATTTGCTTTTCCCTATTTTTCTCTTCCATTACATCCATTTTTACCCTCACAAAATTACAATAATAATGCAAAATTCTCCCTTCATTTCTACGCAGATAAAAATAATTCATGTAGTTTTACAACATTTTGAGAGTTTAACCGTTCAAATACACAAATTATATAACCAAAAAAATATCGAAATATGAAACTCTTGGATGAATTCAAAGCATTTGCCCTGAAAGGGAACGTGGTGGATATGGCAGTCGGTATCATTATCGGTGGTGCGTTCGGAAAAATTGTATCCTCTCTTGTCAGTGATATCATCATGCCTCTCGTGGGTATGTTGATCGGCGGTATTAACTTCACGAACCTGCACATCGTGCTAAAACACGCCCACACGGACGAGGCGACCGGGAAAATGATCGAGGCTGTCACCGTTAATTATGGTAATTTTATACAGACAACGCTCGATTTTTTGATCATCGCTTTCTCCATCTTTATCGCTATCAAGTTCATGAATAATTTACGGACAAAGAAAGAAGAAGCCCCCGCGGCACCTCCCGCCCCCACGAAAGAAGAAACATTACTAACCGAAATCAGAGATATACTGAAAGAAAAGAAATAAGACAAAAAGAGAGCCGGCTTTTTTAAGTCGGCTCTCTTTTTGTCTTATCTTATTTCTCCAATCTTACAAACTTCAATAAACGAAGCTCCCTTTCCCCGTCCGAAACTACCGCCGACAACCACGACATAATCGTCGTCCTTGATACCCTGCTTCATCAACATTTCGGGAAGGTCGTTCATAAACTCATCACGGGACATCGGTTTTTCCGTGTAATAAGGATATATACCGAAAGACAATGCCAATTCCCGCATCACCCGCTCGTTATAGCAACGGGCATACACGGGCAGATCACTCCGGAAAGCCGACAGGTAACGTGCCGTACGACCGGACAAAGTATCCACCACGATAGCCTTAATGGGCAGCATCAAAGCCGTTTTCACCGCAGAACGGGCTAACGCCGCGGTAATCTCATTATTGATACGTACCAGACTCCTCCCGGCATCCGGCGGCACAGTACCCTCGTTCTCCTCCGCCACTTCCCGCATCACGGTTACTGCCTCCACCGGGTATGCCCCGTAAGCCGTTTCACCGCTCAACATGATAGCATCGGTACCCATGTAGACAGCGTTGGCGATATCACTGATCTCCGCCCGCGTAGGTCTGGGATGCTCGATCATCGTGTGCAACATCTGCGTGGCGATAATCACAGGTTTCTTGCTCTCGATACACTTCTTCACGATATATCGCTGAATCTTCGGTATCTTCTCCGCCTCGATCTCGATTCCCAAATCCCCGCGGGCAACCATTACCCCATAGGCATAATCCAGAATCTCGTCTATATTATCCACTCCGTCCTGATTCTCTATTTTGGCAATCACCTTGATTTTACTGTCACGGGCATCCAGTATCGCCTGTACAGCCATCACGTCTTCCTTGTTGCGCACGAAAGAGTGGGCGATAAAATCCAAATGATTATCCACCGCGAAATCAATAAAAGCCCGGTCTTTATCACTTAAAGATTGTAATTTCAACGAAGCCCCCGGCACGTTCACGCTTTTCCGGTTCTTGATTGTAGCCTCGTTCGTCGCCATCATCTGTAAACTGTGGTGATGTTTTTCCACGACCACAAGTTCCACGTCCCCGTCGTCAATCAGCACCTTGTCCCCCACCTTTATATCTTCCGCAAAATACGGGTAGGAAACATGAATTAATTTACCTTCCATCTTCAACTCCGGATCACCGGTCAGGTAAACCGTTTCTCCCCGGTCCACGTGCATGGGGTCGTCCATCAACATGGTGCGTACTTCCGGTCCCTTCGTATCGATCAATATGGCTATATCGTCAGAAACTTTCCGAACGTTTTCCACTACCTTCAACGCCTGCTCGATATCTTGGTGAGCGGTATTCAACCGCACGACATTCATCCCCGCGCGGTATAAACTCTCCAAAAACTCCACATCACATCTCTTGTCGGATATGGTAGCCACAATCTTTGTCTTCTTCATATTCTATATTATAAATCTAAAAAATCATTCGTCCAATAAAGCCTGCAACGCCAACTCGTAAGATTTCAAACCGAATCCGGCAATCACCCCCCGGCAAACAGCCGTCAAGTAAGAAACGTGCCGGAAAGGCTCCCGTTTCGCCGTATTCGAGATATGCACCTCAATCACGGGGCATGAAATAGCCGAAATAGCGTCCGCGATAGCTATCGAAGTATGCGTGTAAGCCCCTGCATTGAGAATAATACCGTCACACGCGAAGCCCACCTCATGAATTTTATTAATCAACTCCCCCTCCACGTTAGACTGGTAATAATCGATCTCAACCATCTTGTAAAACTCTCTCAACCCCGCCAGATAATCATCGAAAGAAGTTTCTCCATAAATACTTTTTTCTCTGACACCCAACAAATTGAGATTCGGTCCATTTAAAATCAATACCTTCATAACATTTGTTTTTAATCTTTCGCGAAATTAACAAAAAAACGACGAACGGGGATTCCGCGTGCCGCATTTCGGCAATTAAATTTTTATTACAAAAGCCTTCATGGATTTTTTTTACGTTAAACTCGACAAAAGTGTTACAAGTCACGAAAAAAACTTCTATCTTTAGCTGGCGAAAACTTATATAGTTCTCTTTATATAGGTGAAAGTGGTGAATTAGAATTTGTATTATTTATATTGTAACACGGTTAAACATGACTTGGAACGAAACGATAGATAGTTTTCGGACATATTTGGTCTTAGAAAAATCGCTATCTCCAAATTCGGTAGAGGCCTATCTGAACGACATCAGAAAGTTAGCAGCTTATTGCGAAAAATTGACTCCTCCATTAGATCCAAAAGAGGCGTCTTATAATGTATTGAACGAATTTCTCATGGTATTGAAAGATACCGGGGTTACCCCTCGCACGCAAGCGCGAAGTATTTCGAGTATAAAATCTTTCTTCAAATACTTGCTGTACGACGGGACTATCGGACTTAACCCGGCAACTTCTTTGGACTCCCCGAAAATCGGACGTTCGCTTCCAAGCATACTAAGCGTTGAGGAAATCGAAGCGATGATCGACAGTATCGACATGAACAAACAAGAAGGTCAACGCAATAAAGCAATTCTGGAAACTCTTTATTCTTGCGGCTTGCGAGTATCCGAACTCGTGAATTTGAAACTCTCCCAGATCAATTTCCGCACCGGATACATCAAAATCGAGGGAAAAGGCAACAAGGAACGGATTGTTCCGCTGGGAGCAAGAGCTAAAGACGAGATTCGTTGCTATCTAAAGAAAGACCGGGATAAAATGAAAAAAGCGAGAGGACACGAGGACATCCTGTTCTTGAACAAGATGGGAAAAGCCCTCTCCCGCGTGATGATCTTCAATATCATCAAAGAAACGGCTCGCCGTGCAGGATTGAGCAAGGTCGTATCACCCCATACCTTCCGTCACTCGTTTGCATCCCACCTCGTGAACGGTGGTGCGGACATTCGTACGGTGCAGGATATGTTGGGACACGAATCTATTTTAACAACAGAAATTTACACGCATTTGGATAACAACTTCACCCGGGACACGGTTACAAATTTCCACCCCAGAGCGAAGAAATCCCGTAAATGATCCTTATATTTGTATCCGATACTTCCGAGTATCGGATACATTTTTATATATAAGGACAATATGGAAAATAAACAAGATATACTAAAGCAATTGGCAGATAGCGACATGGAAGTCGTGAAAAGTGCCATCGAGCAAATCAAACAAGAAGGCGATATCTCTATCGCGTCGGAATTGCTGGATATTCTATTACGCAGTCAAGATACAACCGTAATAACAAACATCACGTCATTACTTTCAGACGTGAAAGATTCCGACTTCAAAACCATTTTGATGGACAAACTTATCAACACGACAAGCGAGTCGGGGAAAGCAAACCTCCTGCGTATTTGTTGGGAATCCGCCATTGATTTCTCTGAATACCTTGATGTATTCGTGGACATGTTATTAAACGAAGACTTTATCACGGCACTGGAAGCCTCCACCGTAATCGAAAATCTAGGAGGTAAAATCCCCGAAGAAAAAATACATATCGCCATCAAACGCCTCCAAGCAAACAGTGATGAAAACAAGAATTTCCTGCTGGAAGACACGCTCCTGCACCTCGAAGAACTACTTCGCCACGACGATGAAGAAGAGGACGAGAATGACGACCATCACCACCATGATCACCATTGCGGTTGCGACGGGCACTGATTCATCCACTCCATCACCTGCCCGACTTTCTCGTCAAGCGGCATATTGCCGTCGAGCCATTTAATATCAAAACCGTCGCGTTCCATCTTGCGAAACCAAGTCATCTGGCGTTTGGCAAATTGGTGAATAGCGATATTCAATTGCTCCACCATATCGTCATAACTCAATTCTCCGGTAAGATAAAGAGTGAGATACTTGTATTCCAAACCGTAATAAATCAAATCCTCCGGTTTAATACCGCTATCCAGTAATCCTTTCACTTCCTCCACCATGCCGGATTGCAAACGCGCGTGCAGCCGCTCCGTGATTCGTTGACGGCGACTTTCCCGGTCGAACAACACCCCAACAACCAGCGATTGAATTTCGGGGAACTCGCCTTTCACCGGTTCATGTGTTTTATAATACTCCGCGATCTCTATAGCCCGGATAGCCCGTTTGGCGGTATCGGTATCCGTCGTGTTATGCAGATCGCGATAAGACGCCAGTAATTCTGCCAACTCCGGTAAAGACTTCCCGGACAAACGTGCCCGTAATTCCGGATTCTCCGGAACCGGAGTCATGCGATACGCTTTCAATATCGACTCCACGTACAAGCCGCTTCCCCCGCACATCACGGGAAACACTCCCCGACTCCGACAATCATTCCATACCTTCAGAAATTCCTGCTGGTACATGAAAAGATTAAAACGGAAACCTGCATCCGCGATATCAATCAGATGGAAAGGCACCGGCTGCCCCTCGTAAACATATTCTCCCAAATCCTTCCCCGTACCGATATCCATTCCCCGGTAAATCTGCCGAGAATCCGCCGATATGATTTCACCCTTCAATTCCGCCGCCAACCGTACAGCCAAAGCTGTTTTCCCCGTTGCGGTCGCTCCCACGATAGATAATAAATTATACATGAACTACGAGCTATTACAATTCTTGATTCTTAACCTGACAAAGGTAATATTTTTTAATTTATTCCTTGATTTAACAACAACCAAAGCGGGAAATTGCTATATTTGGAAGCGATAAAATGAACTTATACACGAAAATTATACAACAACTATGGTAAAGGATGACACTATTCGCTTGAGAGCCCTCGAACCGGAGGACTTGGAATACTTGTACAAGTGGGAGAACGATATGGATTTATGGGAAGTCAGTGATACACTCACCCCATTCTCTATATTCACGTTAAAAAAATACATTGAAACGTGCCATCTGGATATCTATACCACCAAGCAATTACGCTTGATGATAGAACGGATTGACCCCCAAACGCGTGTAGGATTAGTCGATCTTTACGACTTCGATCCTTATCACCAACGTGCAGGTATCGGTATCATGATTCACGACAGCGAAAACCAGAAACAAGGATTCGCTACTTCTGCTATCCGCCTAATGATAGACTACTGTTTCGAAACGCTGGGACTGAATCAGATATACAGTAGCGTGCCTAGTGGCAACATCGGCAGCCGGAAACTATTCGAGAAACTCGGTTTCGTGCAAACCGGTTACCGCAAAAACTGGCTGCGCCGGGGTAACGGGTGGGAAGATATTGTATATTTCCAACTACTAAATCAATAAACCAGACGAGAGGCTGTTTATGACAGCCTCTCTTAGTTTATAAAGTTCATAAAGTATCCCTTGCGGGAGCTAAAGTTTATAAAGTCAAGAAAACCACTTTATGAACCTTATAAACTTTACAAACCTTATAAACCCATTATCATGAAACACTCTTTATTATTGGTATGTTTATTTACAGGGCTTATCGCAAAAGCCGAGATTCCGGAGAAAACAATACAAGCCACGATCAACGCCATTCAAACCAAAGGCGGTACCGATAAAACTCTCATCGAAGCCGGAGTGCGTCAAACGGCACACCTTTGGCAGACGCAAGATGGGACGGATACAGAATTTCAAGAGTTTTGCGTGAATAACTATATCACTACCGCGGCAGAAAAGGAACAAGTATTCCAAAAAGTAAGTCATTATTTTGAAGCCCTCTGGGGGCATTTCAACGAGATATCGCTCCAGTTGCAGTTGAACCTGCACCAAGATAACGGCCCTCTTCATGACATCGACCCCATGTTCGGGGCATACAGTCCGGGGGCACACCTCATCAACGATTTTTACAACAACAAGATCGGGTTCATCATCGCCCTCAACTTCCCGGAAGTTCCCTTGCAGGACAAGGAGAAACTGGGTACAGACCGCACGGCATGGGCATACGCCCGTCTGGGTGACGTATTCACGGAGAGAGTACCCGCCGAACTACTGCAAGCAGGAGCCAAAGCGGAAAGCGACGCCGACGTCTATATTTCCAGCTATAACATCTACATGGGACATGTGTTGAATCCCAAGGGGCAAAAACTATTCCCGGAAGACAAAATACTACTTACCCACTGGAATTTACGGGATGAAATCAAAGCCAATTACAACAAAGGAAAAGAGGGACTGGACAAACAACGTACGGTGTACGAGGTAATGAAGCGTATCATATCCCAAGAAATCCCGACACAAGTGATCAATTCCGGTGCTTACGACTGGAATCCTTACACGAACACTCTCGCTCAAAACGGGCAATCCGCCACCGGGACACCGGAAGGCACGGAACGTTACCAACGGATGTTGAATAACTTCCACGCCATGCAAGCCATAGATCCTTACGCCGGAAAGAACTTTATCGACCGTAAATTCTCCGGAGAAATGGAGGTTTCCGTGGAAGACGTGAAAGCTCTGTTCAATCAATTTCTCACCTCCCCAGAATTAAAAGAGGTCGGCAAAATTATCTCCAAACGTTTGGGAAGAAAGTTGGAAGCCTATGATATATGGTACGACGGTTTTAAACCCCGCAGCAATCTGGATGAAACCAAACTGGATGCGCAAATACAAAAACTGTATCCCGATGCCGGGGCATTCAAGGCAGGACTTCCCTCTCTGTTAATCCATTTGGGCTTTACCCCGGAGCGGGCGAACGAGATATGCGACAAGATTGCCGTGGATGCAGCCCGCGGCTCCGGTCACGCGTGGGGAGCCGCCATGAAAGGTCAACAATCCCATCTCCGCACCCGTATTCCTTCCGAGGGAATGAACTACAAGGGATACAACATCGCCGTACACGAGTTCGGGCATAACGTGGAGCAAACGATCTCCATGTATAACGTGGACAATTTCATGATGGCAGGAGTCCCTAACACGGCTTTCACGGAAGCCCTCGCTTTCGTGTTCCAGAAACGGGATTTACAACTTCTTGGTATTGAGAACAACGATCCGGAAAAAGACAAAATGGACATCCTCGACAAGTTCTGGAGCCTGTACGAGATCATGGGTGTTTCCATGCTCGACATCTCCGTGTGGGAATGGATGTACGCCCATCCCGATGCCACGGCGGAACAACTCAAAGAAGCCACAATCACACTATCAAAAGAGATATGGAATAAATACTACGCTCCCGTCTTCGGTAAAAAAGACGAAACCGTACTGGCAATCTATTCGCACATGATCAGCTACCCGCTGTATCTATCCGCCTACGCTTTCGGACAAATCATCGAATTTCAATTGGAAGACTATCTTAACGGCAAAAACTTTGCCCAAGAAGTAGACCGCATCTATCGCTTGGGACGCCTCACCCCGAACGAATGGATGATCCAAGCCACGGGTAGCCCTCTAAGCGTGGAACCTCTGGTACACGCTTTACAAAAAGCAATAAAGAAATAAACTCTAAATCGCCTTCGGCGAGTTACAGGTTTCAAGGCTTAAACGTCAGAGAAGCAACCTGCAACTCGCCGAAGGCGAACATATAAAGTTACGATAGCCAGAACCATCCCCCATAAGGTTACGAACAACACCACTTCCCCGTCGGAAAATACTCCAAATAAGCCACTCTTTCCCGAATCATTATATCTAAATTTATTATGCACAAGAATGACCTTTCCACTTCCGTGGTATAGTACATTCTTTTATCGGATGCGACAAATTTGTGATGGAAGAACTTGATTTGATTTTAGAGGGGATAAATAACAGGGAAGAAAAGAGTTGGAAACAACTCTATACCATCTGTTACAAAGCGTTATGTACCTATTCGGAAACAATCGTCAACAACTTTGACGACGCAAAAGATATTGTACAAGACCTCTTCATTAATATATGGTATACAGATACCCGATTCCCGACCTCTCGGGAATTATTAAGTTATCTCTACAAGTCAACATATCGTAATTCACTGATTTTCATTCGTGACAAGAGAAATCAATACCATATTTTAAACAAAATGAAACAAGAACACTACCCGGAAGAGTTTCCGCTGGATTTCTTACTCAAAACCGTTCAAGTCGAAATCATCAGACATTTGCACGCGTATATAGAAAAACTGCCACCCATGCAAAAAAGAATCATAGAACTGAGTATCGCCGGACTATCCGGCAAAGAGATTGCCGCAAAATTAGGAATCAGCATAAACACGGTAAAAGTCCAAAAAAGCAGGGGATTGAAATTTCTCCGGAAACATTTAAAAAACAAATAAAGAATGCCGCCCGAACGGAAAAAACGTACCCGGGCGACCTCTCTACTCACTTTCTCGACTTAATGACTAAATCAACACACTGTGCACTACCAAAAAACTTACGGGCAAAAGACAACACATCTTTAGCTTTTATTCTATCAATAAACGATTCAAAATAATAAGGTGAATCCATTCTTTTCCCTGTTTTATTATAAAATTGAAGATTCTCCGTCCAGAAAGCAATCGTGTTATAAACGGCATCATCCGCAGCCTTCTTCTCCTTCTTTATAGCTAGAACAAAATCTTCCACAGCTTCTTCCGACAGTCCTTTTTCCAGAAATTCCCGCACCTGTTCATGAACAAGTGCCCTCATCTGCGGTCCTTTATCCAATGAAGTCGCAAAGCGGATAAATAATTCTTGCAAACAATGGGGAGAAGTCGTCGTTCCTCCTAAAACCTGAACACCATAAGCAGCCCCTTGCTCACCCCGGATTTTATCCTGCAACGAATATTGGAAATACAATTTCAGTACATGCATACACACTTCATCTATCGGACGAGTTTTTAATGTATTCTGAAACTCTATACTTACCATATATTTTTCATCGGGCATATCAACCTCCACGTCCTCGGTAATATTCCCCAGACGATTATAATTATAATCCACCGCTTTCTCTTTCCGGTAAATAGACGGGAGTGCCCCGATGTATTTAGCCACTAATTCTTGAGCCTCTTCCCGTTTGATATCTCCCACCAGATAAAATACGAAATCGGATGCATCCCGGAAACGATCTTGATAAATCCGAATCATTCGGTCATACTCCATTGCGGCATAGTAAACCGAATCCTTTTTCCAAAGACGCGGTGATTCCACTCGCCGGATTGCACCAAGCACCTCTCGGATCGTATCATTCATCGTTCGACGAGCGTTAGACTGAGTCATTTGACCAACCGTTACAAAGCGATCAAAAACTATCCGGTCGAATCTCGGGTGCTCCATTGCCAAATAAAACAACTGAAAAGCGAAATCAGCATCTTTCAATACCGCCGAAACACTAATACTTTCAGCACGTTCATCCAAAGAAACGTTCATATTTACCGTGCGATCCTTCATCAAATATTTTAGCGTCTGCATATCATACTTGTACAAACCGGATTCTAAAACTAACGCGGACAAAGCATCCGCCGAAGGCAAATCCTCTGCCGCCAGCAAAGAACGTCCGCCGACACTTCCAGCCAATAGGTTAAAAGTTCCCCTATCCCCGTCTGTATATTTATAATACACTTTTGCCCCATTATTTAAAACCCACTCTTCCGCATCCAAATCCTTTAATTTCCTCTCTTTTACAACTCGTCCGCCTTGAATTTCAAAATCAACCAACTCGGTATTGCCATCCATCACCTGCAATTCAACTTGCTTCTCTTCCATTTCAAGCGAACGGGACTGAGCAATCATTCCCTTTATCTCCGCCACACTCGGAAAAGTATACGTGGAATCGCTACCTTGCATCAGGAAAACCCAATTTTTACCATCATCCCACTTGGATATCCATGCTTGAAAAGTTTTAGCCGACAGCGTATCAAGAACCCCCGATAAGGCTGCCAATTTTTCATCCACACTGCACAGCGGCTTCCCAAGCAAAAAATGATCTTTATAAATCTGAAGAAACACATCATTAGGGATATTATTCTCCTGATTCATGCTTGCCTTTACTTCTCTCCGGTAACTCTCGAATGCAGGCTTCAACACCTCATCCGTGAAACCCAAGCGATGTACATATTCCATCTGGTCCAAAAGTTGCTGTAAAGCCTCTTTCTCTTTTCCGGGCAACGATGTCAAGGCGATATTCAGCCCGTCATAATTCCGTTGCATATTAAAAACACCGACACCGGCATTTAAAATATAGGAATCTCCAACCTGCAAGTACTCGGCAAGAGCACCGCGCATAATCCGATTGTAAAAATCACGCAACAACCTCTCTCGCGACATCGCTTCCAATGTACTCTCCGCCTCTTTCCGAATCCGCTTCACCAGCATCACCGAATTATTGGGAATTTCCTTGTCTATCAACTTCGCATACAAAGGTTCATCATTATCCTCTATCCCGTAAACGACACGAGTTTTCGGGTTCTTCCTTTTCGGAATAGGATTAAACAACCGCTTCACTTCAGCCTCCATCCCGCTCACGTCAATATCTCCCAGTATCACCACCGCCTGCAAATCCGGACGATAAAAATCCTTATAATACTCCTTCAACTTCTCCGGTGTAAAATTCTGCACGACATCCACCGAACCGATAATATCATGTGTCGCGTATTTACTTCCATTGTACATATAAGGATCGGACATTTTCTGCACTCTTTTGCTCACAGTCATTCTCGTGCGGCGCTCCTCCCGAATCACCTTACGTTCCTGATCCATATCTTCCGGTTTCAACGTCAAAAAACCCGACCAATCCCGCAATACTAACACGCACGAATCAAGCAATCCCGAGGAAGCCGTAGGGACATTCTTTATATTATACACCGTTTCATCGTACCCCGTCTTGGCATTAAAAAGTGCAATTCCGTTACGTTTTAAAAAAGCAGGAACTCCATCGGGAAAACTTTCCGTGGCGTGAAAAGCCATATGCTCCAGCACATGTGCCAACCCGTTCTGCTCCTCCTCTTCCATCAACGAACCGACATTCTGTATCAGATAAAAATCAGCACATCCGGGTTGCGTTCCCGTGTGGCGTATATAATAAGTCAACCCGTTTCCCAACTTTCCATGACGAAACACAGAAGAACTGTCTTGGGCTAAAGCAAAAGCCCAAGAACATGAAAGGAACAAAAATAATACTATTACGCACTTCATAATGTATTCAATCTACTCTGGATCATTTTCTGTAACTGCAATCTCATCTGCTCGTTATCAATTTCCGCACTCACGATAAATGCCTGATTAAAACATTGCTTTGCCTTTGACAAATCCCCGGTTTCTTTATAACAATCCGCTAAAATACACAACACCCGGGTTTTCAACTGCGGGGTTATCGAAGGGAAAGCCAACGCTCTCTCCAACCATGGTATTACCCGTGGGTAAGCGCCTTCCGGTAAACGTCCTTGATAAAGTGTAAACAAATCCTCAACAGGCATCGTGTAATTGTTCACGGTTAAAACAGTATCCGCCCCATCAAAATATTGATTCATCTTCTCGAAAAAAACATCCGTATTTTTCCGGTTCAAATTATAATACCCGTCTGCCAACAAATTAATCGCCTCGAACGCCGACAACTTTCCAAACGGGATGCTCCCGTAAACAACATTCAAATCCCCGTTCAATCGCTCTAACTCCTGCTTATACTCAGACTTTCCCTCCCGGCAAAGAGATATAATATACCCATTAAATAACGCTATAATATAATTATCCACCTCACTTTTACCAACTTTTTCTACATATTGCTCATAATTCGCCACCAACCCGTCAAAAATAAAATCATTCTTCGCCTTCTTGGAATGGAACATCACCAACAAAGAAAAATCCTCCTCGTTTGCCATATTCTCCAGTTTCTTGCTATTCACGTACTCGTCAAAAAGGGACTCTATACGTACAACCCACTTTTCACGATTATACCCTTCTTGAGTACCTATAAATACAGGAGCCTGCAAAAGCAACTCTTGTCGCAAATCCAGATTTTTCTTCTCTTTCTTTACTTTCTCGTACAACTTCTCAAAACTCAAAGCATCACCTCGTACGACTTTTGCCTCGTGTAATAAAGCCCCCGGCTCCATCACCCCGTTAATCGTGCGGACTACTTCTCCTTTCCCGTTTACAAACAACAGCGTGGGAAGTACTTCCACTTTATACTTCTGCACGATCGTCTTATTCTCCGGAGCCTCCACATTCATCTGAATAGATACAAAGTTTTTATTGAAATACTCCCCCACTTCCGGCAATGTAAAAACCTCACTTGCCATCAATTTACACGGTTGACACCAATCGGCATAAAAATCGACAAAAAGCTCTTTCTTCTCCTTTTTAGCTTTCGCCATAGCGTCCTCAAATGTCCCCTCGAAAAAAGTAATTTGGGCAGAAACCGTCCCAAGCAATCCTAAAAACAGGATCACCAAACTAAATTTTATATATCTCATTGCTATTAAATATTTAGAAGGAGAAAGAAGACAATCTTCTCTCTCCTATTTTGTTAAAACTATTCCAACACGAACGTGAATATATCCGTCAGAATAGCCGAATGACCTTCATTTTCAACTTTCAACGAAACCGTGTAACACCCCTCGGGCGAATCGACTTTTGCATCAACATACATCCGTCCACCACCGATCACAGTCAGATATTTGGTAAAATCCTTTGCAGCCTCCTGTCCATTAGAACTCTTCACTCCTGCAAGTGAATAAGTCAATGGTTCTGTACCCAAAAGTTGCTCTACTTGGGAAGTCACCCATGGGATTGTCACATCAATATCCTCTTCATCAAGGTTCGAGAAACGAGTAATTCTCAACGTATCTTGCGTATAAGATGCATCATCCGTGAACAAAAAACCAACAGCAACATCGCTACACCTCATGAATGCCAACGCCATGAACAACATGACAAAATATAATAGTCCTCTTATCATCTCTATTCATTTTAAATGTACTTAAACTGAAAACTATACCCCAAAGCCTGAACAACGCCATTATTCGTTTGTATATCAGTCGAATAAATCCTATTAACCGCCGTTCCCCCACGAGCGAAAAAATGTAAAGAAATTTCACCCATATCCGGCACTCCCTCGAAAGGTTGTTGATAAGTCCACATGAACAAGCGTCCTCCCAGCGTTCGATACTCGATACCGTCACTCTCCTCTCCCGTATACTCATCCCTCTTTCCCCGGGGCACATCTGCTAGCATAACACGTTGAGGTATAATCAACTTAGAAAGTGTATTTTGACAAAATTCCACCGGAATATCGGTCACTTTTTCATATCCATTTTCTATCATATACAAACGGATACTGTAATTAGTCACACCCAAAAAAGTTATTTGCTCGTGCTCACCTTTTCCTTCGAACAAATCTTTCAATCCGGCATGTTCAATCATAATAATCGTGGAATCCCAATCCCAAGGTTGTGTATGTAAATATTCCCACATCGAACAATCATGAACACCATTCGCCAACTCGCCTTCATGATAATTCCACTTCGTGCACGATCCCAATAACATGATCAATGCAACCCCTTTTAATAAATATATTAATTTTGCCATTGCCAATAAGTATTTTGAGTCATCAACGTATTTTTAGTAAACGCACCCACGCCAACCGGTGCGTACAACGCTCCATTTTTCACATCTTGATCTGTTAGAGTCGTGAAATTACCATACAACACCTCTTTCCAATAACCGTTACGAACGATATCGAAATAATATTGCCCTTCACCGAAAAGCTCGCGTCTTCGCTCATCAAAAATTTCCCGACGCAAAGATTCTTTATCTTTGGAACCCGTGTAATCTCCCAACTCCGCACGATATCGAACCGTATTTAAATCATTTACAGCCGTTGCCATCTCCAGATTCACGCGACACTCCGCTCTCAACAAGATCAAATCGGCCAATCGCCAAATGACCCAATCGCCATCCGTTGCGATAACGACTTCACCGGCCCACGATGTCACCTCCTCACTCGTCTGCTTAATCACGTCCCTCCACTTGGCAATATGCGCATAAGGGGTTACCTCACGTCCCACCTCGATCTCTTCCTCAGTTTCCTCATCATACTCATACACAGGATAAGTCAATTCTCCCAACTCGAACCAGAATTCTCTCCGACGGGCATCCACCTCTTCCGGATAAATGCTTTTAACCGTCTCCACGGTAATCTTTACATATTCATCCCAACTATCATTTACAATATTAGCAATCGCCGCTTCATCTGTCGTCGTGTAAGGATAACTCATCAACATCTGTCCCGGCAACTCGGTCTTCAATTCTGACCACCATTTGCGATCAACATCCAAAGGATCATTATCAATACAAAAAATCGTTTCCCTGCTATTCCGATTCGCACCGAACACGTTTGAAATCAAACCATCCATGCTCTCCAACTCGTACACACCGCATTTACCGTCAATCACTTCCGACGCATACCGTTCCGCTTCCTCCCAGTACTCTTTTTCATGAGTCAAACCTCCTAACCAAGCATAAATATTCGCCAATAACGTATTTACCGTTCCAAGACTCGCGTATTGCTTGGAAGTAATCTTACTCCCGTTAGCATTAATCAATTTATCATGAGTAGGAAGCGTCAAAGCCAATTTTGCCTCTCTCAACGCTTCGTTCAAAACTTCCAATGCCGGTTTCTTACCTTCCGGTTCAATGGATTCCGAACTTTTGGCAATAGGAGCATCCCCCCAGATTTGAGCTAACCGAAAATAAGCAAGAGCTTTAGCGAAATGAGCTTGCCCTAACCAAAACTCCGTGCGCTCTTTTGAAATATTTTCAAAGCGGTATTCGTTTTCCAGCATCACATTTGCCAAGTAAATCACGTTATAAAATTCCCCCCACTCTATATCCAACACCATGCTCTCGTCATCCAAATAAGTAAATGGATCCAACGTGCGGAATCCCTCGTAATACATCCCGACATTATCCGCATCAATCGAAATATAAAAATAGGGTTGAGTTCCCATACAAACCGACTTCATGGAAGCCAAGATGCCATTATACATCGCTTCAACTTCACTCTCGTTCTTGAAATAATTAACGAAAGTCACCGAATCTTCCGGCTCAACCGTCAACCAATCATTACATGAAAGCAATGGAATAAACAATAATAATATTAATAATTTCTTCATTGGGCTACATTTTAAAAATTAACCGTTAATCCAATAGTAAATTTCCGAGGTAACGGGTAAGAATTCAAATTATCTTTTCCAGTCTTAAGATCTATCAATTCCGGATCCAACCCCGAATAGTTAGTCAACGTGAACAAATTCTCTCCCGTGATAAAAACACGCGCCCCGGATATACCGATTTTCTTTGCGATATTCTGGTGCAAATTATAACCTAATGTCAATTGTTTCAAGCGTATAAAACTTACATTCTCTATATCACAATCATACAAACCACTATATTGATTCGGTTCGTAATAATACTGTGCTTTAGGATAATCCGCTTTTTTAGAATCTGCCCCGTTCCAAATATTCACGTCATTCATATCAACAAACAACGGTCTTCCCGCTTTGGAAGGCTCTAACGCCACGTCATCATAAAGTTTCAACACGTGACGCCCCAAAGAGTAATTAAAGAATATATTCAAATCAAAGTTTTTCCAACGCAACTCGTTTATCCAACCGCCATGAGCTATAGGTAGCGGACTAGCTGCATAATACATATCTACATCCTGTCCGATTCTTCCATCTCCATTCAAATCGAGAATCTGTCGGCTACCCGGTGTAAACACAGCATACATAGCATTCCCATATAACGGTTGAGGCTCTCTTTGTGCATTATAATAAACAGGCACTTCATCAAACGAACTGTAAAAACCATCCGTTTTATACACTTTCAGCTGATTCAAGGGTTTACCTATCACTTGATTTTCGAAATCAAAACCGTCCGCACTCTTCTCAAAACGATTCCAGTTCCGTGAAAGATTATACTTCATTCTCCATTTCACCGCCGTATTTCTCAAAATATCGGCTTCCAATTCCAATTCTATACCTTGATTCGAAATCGCCATCCCGTTTTGCCACTGAAAACCATGGAAATAAATATTTCCCGGCAACTCTATCCGATTTAATTGACCTGTCGTATAGCGATAATAATAATCCAAAACCAAACGCAAACGGTAATCGAAGAAACTCAAATCCAACCCTAAATCATATTGATCCGTCTCTTCCCAACTTAATTTCTTATTGATAACCCCTCCACTAATATCGGGAACAATACCGGCTGAGCCATGGAACGTTCCACTTGCCATCAATAATCCTTGCGACAAGTAACGTTGCCCGAACTTTTGCCCGGAAGTACCCCAGCTAGCTCGAATTTTACCGAAACTCAACCAATAACACGATTGCATGAATGCCTCATCCGAAAATGTCCAACCGATAGCAAAAGCGGGAAAGGTTGCCCAACGCACATTCTCCCCGAAGACAGAAGAACCATCCCGACGAATAGTCGCCTCAAACATATACTTCTCTTTGAAATTATATGTCAAACGCCCGAAATAACTATTCATACGCTCCTCCGAAAAAGAAGATTCATACTCAAACGCAGACTCGTAAAAAGGATCTCCCTCTCCTGACACATTCGTGTTATTCAACCCGTAATTACCACCCCATCCGGTTCCCACGTAATGTATTTTATCATTGGGACCGTTTTTCCCAGTTCCTTTATTATTAAAAGACTGATCTTTTTGGAACGACAACCCTAACATAACATTAAAATTATGCTTATTCAAATAACTAAAGGAATAAGTCAATAAATTCTCGTTCAATATCGACAAATCTCTCGAGATTGTCCCTTTTGATTCCGAAAAATGAGTATAAGCATCTAAACTGGCTGGTTTAAAAGTATTCTGATTCTGCTGGTTATAATCAACTCCCGCTGAAACCTTCAAATGCAAATTACGAATCAATTCGTAATCAAAAACCATATTATAACGCAAAGAATAACTCTGATTTTTCTCCGAAACCTCATTCAACTTCTTGGCCATACTCATCCCGAATTCACCTCCTCCCGGCAACAAAGTCGATGTCTTTTTCGGGTCAGAACTAACGCTTTCTATTTTTTGAGCACCATGTCCGGCATTAGAGCCTCGACTACGGTCACTATACGTAAGTCCCAACTGCGTATCCATACGCAAACGTTTAGTCGGATACGCCGTTAAATTGGAAATCACATTAAAACGCGTAAATCCGGTATTAATAACAATCCCCTCCTCATCATAATAACCGGCACCCACAATATAACGTACATTATCGTTACCACCGGAGGCCTGTATATTGGCATTAACCACGTTAGCGGTTTGATAATTCAACCGATACCAATGAGTTGAATTATTATAAAAAGCATTCAAACTATCCTGCAAAACGATTGCATCCTGACGAGTGGATGCGTTACCCCAGAACCAATCGTACATCGGACCATTCGGTTTTCGAATACTCAATACCTCTTCATAAGAAGTCGGCATCTTCCACTTTCCATCGGCAGTCTTATAAGGCAATACCGTATTGCGCAAAGCATTCAAATGGTACATTCTCTCGTAACTTCCCCCGTACTGCACGGGTGCTTTAGGCAACCAAGATGCGGAATACGATACATTCACGTTAAACTGGGCTCTACCGGCACGCCCCTTCTTCGTGGTAATCAAAATTACCCCGTTACCGGCACGAGAACCGTAAATTGCCGCGGAAGCCGCATCCTTCAACACCTCAATAGACTCAATCATCGAAGGATCCAAATCAGACAGTGTATTTGCCCCGGTAACAGCCGAAGTAAAGGATTGCATCGGGATTCCGTCAATCACGTACAAAGGAGTACCGTAGCCCCTGTCTGATCCTTCTCCATCCACAAACAACGAATTGTAACCTCTAATCGCCACAATCGCACCACCACCACCGGGAGAACCGGAAATATTATTTACCTCGACACCCGCCATGTGCCCCTGCAGCAAATTCTCCAGACTATGCGTCGGCAATTCCTTCAAATCATCCCCCTTCACGGAAGATATGGCACTAACCACCGTACGTTTCTTCTGGGAACCGTAAGCAACCACCTGCACCTCATCCAACCCGGATATATCCTCCTGCATCTTCACAACCAACAACTTATCTGCAGTGTAAGCCACTTTCTGGGTCTTAAACCCGATAAAAGAAAACACGAGATACCCTTTTTCTTTGGGTAACGGCAATACAAAACGTCCTGCCGTATCCGTTGCCGTTCCCACTTGAGTACTATCCAGCATCACGGTAACCCCGGGCATAGGCACATTCTTCTCGTCAACCACCTGCCCCTTGATGATATACGTCTTTTTCTTATTATCATCCGCAGCCGCACGAATAATTACCACATTATCATCATAAGAGAAAGTCAAACCTAACGAAGGCAACCATTCCTTCAACACCTCATCCAAAGACTTGTTTTCCACCTTCAAACTCACCTTCCCTTTTTGTTGTATCATCTGATTATTATACAGAAAATCACAACCGGACTGTTGACCGAGTTCCGTAAAAATAGTCTTCAACGAAACATTCTCCATCTCCAGATTAATCACAGTTTGCTGTGAATAAACATTCGCTTGCACCGAGATGAAAAAAACAAACTGAAAAAGACAAAACAATTTCATAAAGATTAACATTTTCCGAACAGGAATCTTGCACAAAGCCCTTATTCGAATTCGACTTTTTTGCATACTTTTGTTTTTTAAGATTATACCATGTACAACAACTACCTAACACGCATTTGTTGTACTTTATCTAAAGTTGGGGATTGGGGAATCCCCAACTTTCATTTTTCTTTAATAATTACATTCTTTCCATTTACTTCAAACACCACCAACCCGGTCTGTTCGAGCTTTTCAAACAAACTCACCACCTCATCATACCGTCTCAAACGTCCCGTAAATTCCAATGATTTAACACCCGGGTTCTGATAAAAAACATTCAAATCATACCACAACGCTAACGTCTCCATAATATCCTCCAGCGTCATCTGGTCAAACTTGTAATATCCATCTTTCCACGCCGTGTACAATTTTGTATCCACCTGTTTAACCTCAAACCTACCATCCTCGATATCATAAATTGCCTGTTTCCCCGGACTCACCTCCACAGACTCCCTTCCATCCGTCAACTGAATTTTCCCCTCTTCCAGTGTCGTTTCTATTCTCCCGCGTCCCGGATAAGCCGTCACGTTAAAAGAAGTTCCCAAGACCTGAATCTGCACATCACCTGCCTGCACGAAAAAAGGACGTCGCTCATCTTTCCGAACTTCAAAATAAGCCTCTCCTTTCAACTTAACCTCTCGCTTATCTCCCGCGAAAACAACCGGATAACTAATTTCCGACCCCGCATTCAAAAACACTTTCGTCCCATCCGCCAAAACGACATTATACTCCGATCCCCGGGGAATAACCAATGTATTGAACTCCACCTTTTCGGGAGCCACAGAATCCGTTGACGTATACCTCAAAGTCGCATTCTCATTCGCGATTTGCACGCTATCCTCACGAATAAACTTTCCATCATACTTCTCAAGCTCCACTACCTCCCCCGTGTTCAACTTCAAATGAGCTATACTCGTGTTCACGTTCTGTCGCAAATCTCGCGGAACAACTTGATTTTCCTGATTCGTCCCCAGCCACCTGTACAACAACACACTACACAACAAAACAGCTATTGCAGCCGCCACGGAATAACTCCATCGAATTTTCAACTTCCTGCCAGCACGTCTGGATACCACCTTCGCCTCTATCTTTTTCATAACGGACGCTCCCCTCGTCCCCGGAGCCTCTTTTACCAACCGAGCACTTCGAAACATCCCCCGTAGCACTTCCACCTCCTTCTCCCCATCATGATCTCGCAACCAAGCCTCCACCTCTTGCCGCTCACTTTCCGACAAGACTTCACCGGACAAATAAGCTGCTATTATTTCACTGATTCTATCATCCATATTAATTCCTTTTCACTAAAGGAACCTAACTATTGATTTCGGGTGACAGCAGATATTATTTTTTTCCTAAAAAAAATAACAACGTCAAATAATCATCCGTTTTCAACGCTTTACGCAAGAATTGCAAAGACCTCCCCATCTGAGTTTTCACCGTGTTAATGCTAACACCTAATTGAGCTGCCACTTCTTGATATTTCATACCTTCCATACACACCATATGCAATATGCGTCTACGCTCTTCCGGCAAGGATTCCATCGAACGATACAACTTCTCCACCAATTCCGGATCCCCCCCTTCCTCTTCATCATACAACTCCTCCCGAATCACATCATGTTTATCCTCCCGTCGCCTCGTGTTCCGCAAATAATTCAAACAACCGTGCTTCACAGCAGAATAAAGATAGTGCTCCAAACTACCGCGCAAACTATTAAAACGCCTGTTAGCCCAGAAATCAACAAAACACTCTTGAACAACATCCGCAGCCTCCTCTGCATCCCCCAACAATTGAGTTGCGAACAAAATTAACGGATCATAAAATGAAGCATACAACAAACGAAATCCTTGCTGCTCATTCTTTCTAAATAACAATAATATCTCCTCGTTGTTTCCCATTTTTATGACCAAACTTATTTTCGGGGCTAAAATAACAAAACTCCTTATTTATTTACTCATTTCACACACTTTTTTTAGATTTAACCACCTATCTTAAACAATATTCATGTATCACTATCACCTACCACCCAGAATCATACACGAAAAAAGAGGAGGTGTTTTGACACCCCCTCTTCATCTAATTTATCTTTCTGCAAACCTATTTCTTTTCCTTAATTACAATCTTATCTTCCGCCTTGTCGTATTCCACGTCAAGCTCCGTACCTTCTGCCACGCCTTTGATGATAACCTCTGCCAGTTCATCTTCAAGGTATTTCTGGATAGCACGTTTCAACGGGCGGGCACCGTATTGCGGATCGTAACCTTTCTCGATAATAAAATCTTTCGCCTCTTTCGAGATCGTGATCACCAATCCTAAATCGTTTACCCGTTTGAACAAGCCTTTCAACTCGATATCAATAATCTTGTAAATATCCTCTTTCGTCAAAGAGTTGAACATGATAATATCGTCAATACGATTCAAGAACTCCGGGGAGAATGTGTTCTTCAAGGCCTTCTGCACGATACCTTTAGCGTAATCGCTATTCTCGGTCATATCTTGAGAACCGAAACCTATTCCGCGGCCAAAATCTTTCAACTGCCGGCTTCCGATATTGGACGTCATGATAACGATCGTGTTCTTGAAATCAATCTTTCGTCCCAAACTGTCCGTCAATTGTCCGTCATCCAACATTTGCAACAAGATATTGTACACGTCCGGGTGAGCCTTCTCGATCTCGTCCAGCAATACCACTGAATACGGTTTCCGCCGTACTTTTTCAGTCAACTGACCTCCTTCCTCGTATCCCACGTATCCCGGAGGCGCCCCGACCAATCGGGAAACGGCAAACTTCTCCATGTACTCGCTCATGTCGATACGAATCAACGCGTCCTCCGAATCAAACAAGTAACGGGCCAGCACCTTCGCCAACTGGGTTTTACCGACACCGGTCGGTCCCAAGAATATAAAGGAACCTATCGGACGATTCGGGTCTTTCAACCCCGCACGATTCCGGTGAATAGCTTTCACGATCTTCTCGATAGCCTCTTTCTGCCCGACAACACTATCCTCCAACTCGTCGTGCATCTGCAACAACTTCATCCCCTCCGTCTTGGCAATACGCTGTACCGGAACTCCCGTCATCATGGCAACCACTTCGGCAATATGCTCCTCGGTCACGGTTACCCGGTTTTCTTCCAGATCACGTTCCCAATTCACTTTCTCGTCCTCCAATTGCTTCAACAACTGACGCTCCTTATCCCGAAAAGCGGCAGCCACCTCGAAATTCTGTTGTTTCACGGCGTCCTTCTTCTTCTCCTTCACCTCTTCCACATCCTTCTCCAACCGCTCGATAATCGGGGGGACATTGATATTGGAAATATGTACTCTCGAACCCGCCTCGTCCAAAGCGTCGATCGCCTTGTCAGGCAAAGCCCGATCGGAAATATATCTCATGGTCAACTTCACGCAAGCCTTGATGGCATCGTCCGTGTAGCGCACGTTATGATGATCCTCGTAACGGGACTTGATATTATTCAAAATCTCCACGGTTTCCTCGACAGAGGTCGGCTCTACCAGTACTTTCTGGAAACGACGTTCCAAAGCCCCGTCCTTCTCAATATTCTGACGGTACTCGTCCAAAGTCGTCGCACCGATACATTGTATCTCCCCGCGAGCCAACGCGGGTTTCAGCATATTGGCTGCATCCAGACTACCGCCGGAGCCCCCGGCACCCACGATCGTGTGAATCTCGTCAATAAACAGGATAATATTCCGGTTCTTCGCCAACTCCGCCAGTATCGCCTTCATTCTCTCCTCGAACTGTCCGCGGTACTTGGTACCCGCCACGATAGAAGCGATATCCAACGAGATCACCCGCTTGTCAAACAGCACGCGGGACACTTTCTTTTGGATGATACGCAAAGCCAGTCCTTCGGCGATAGCCGATTTGCCGACACCCGGGTCACCGATCAATACCGGATTGTTCTTCTTCCGGCGGCTCAATATCTGGGCCAGCCGTTCGATCTCCCGGTCACGCCCCACGATAGGGTCAAGCGTCCCCTCTTCTGCCGCCTTCGTGATGTCTATACCGAAATTATCCAATACCGGAGTATCGGATTTCGACGATACCGGACCACCTTGGCGATATGGGTTATACATGGATGCATCATCATCCCCGTCTTCCGGGTCATCCCCCTCGTCGTTAAACTCGGACTGCATCCGCATCTTTTCCTTCAAGACCGCCTCCTTGAAAGTGTCATAGTCAATATCCATTGATTTAAACAGCTTCGTCACGAACCCGGCTTGATTCTTCAAAATAGCCAGCATCACGTGTTCCGAATCCAATTCATCATCTCCCAAATCCCATGCTTCCTCTGAAACACGCTTCAGCACGCTATTCGCCGCCAACGTGAAATCCAATTCCTCCACCTTGTCCGACTTATAGCGTTTACCATCCAGACGTTGCTCTATCTTATCTTTCACCTCGTAAAAATCCAACCCTAAAGACATCAATATATCAACCGCCCTTCCACTTCTCAACTTCAATAAGCCCAGAAACAAATGCTCCGGGTAAATCTTCGAATTACCCAGCCGCTTCGCTTCTTCACCTGCCGAAGTCATGATCTGTTTTAGTCGTCTTGTATCTTCTTTTCCCATATTCTTATACCGCCTTTCACGGTCCTCACTTATTACAATTTTAATCTCGTAAAGGTACTATTTATCATTCAATCTCCAAACTAGAGTTTATAAAATGTCCTCTTCAAACCTTATGAACCTTATAGACTCATTAATGTGTTAAACTCTTTTTCGTTCAAAATAGTTACATTTAACTTCTGTGCTTTTTGCATTTTGCTCCCGGCATTTTCCCCGGCGAGCAGGTACGTGGTCTTACTTGAAACAGAATCACTGACTTTCCCGCCCGCTTTCAGAATAACAGCCTTGTAATGTTCCCGCGGCAAAGAAAGAGTTCCCGTGATCACGAACGTCATGCCCGCCAATTGATCGGACTCTCCCTCTTCTTCCTGTATCATTCCGCTAATACCATATTGCAAAAAGCGTTCCATCATCTCACGGTTCTCGTTTTTCTCGAAATAGCGAACCACACTTCCCGCCATCTGATCGCCGATATCTTCCACTTCCGTCAACTGTTCAAACGTGGCATCCATCAGCACCCGCAGGTCTTTAAAATGCCGTGCCAAATTACGGGAAGCCGTTTCCCCGATATACCTAATTCCAAGAGAATTAATAAATTCCGGCAAATTCCGTTGCTTCGATTTCTCGATCCCGGCAATCAAATTATCCACCGATTTTTCCTGCAAACGATACACGCTTAACGTGTTTATCTTCCGAATAAACTTATCTTTCCCCTGTAAAAAACGATAAATACGCTCGGCATCCTCACGTGACAATTCGTCAGTTTCCGCAATTTCGTCCGCGGTTGCCGTGTAAAGCCGGTAGATATAATCAAACTTAACAGACAGCAATTCAGACTTATGAAAATCTATCCCCGGTATATCCAGCGCGTAAATCACCGTATCCAACGGTATCATATCAACATCACCCGCCTGCTTCAACCGCTCCAGCGGCTCATTAAAAGGCATCCGGAAATATTCCAGTATCTTGTTGATATTCTTTTCCCTGTCCCCGGGGAACTGCAAGTCCGTCAACGCCAGCAACTCCTCTTTCGTGGCGGAAGCCAATCCCGGAAGCCCCCCGAAACGTCCCGCCAACACCTCCGCGTTCTTTGCCGAAATATTCTTCACCCCGATCTCGAAAGCGTATATCACCCTTGACAGCGGTATACTCGTCATCACGTAACTCTCCGGGTACAGAATCTTTTCCAACCCGATCAATTCTGCCCGTTTGGCAGGTAGCGTATAAATATCCGCGATATCCCTAATAAACCCTTTCGTGAGCAGCAAATCAATCGTTTCGCTTCCCATCCCCTCTATATCCATCGCTTTCCGGCTCACGAAATGCTCCAGTTTCCCGGCTATCTGCGGCGGGCAATGATCCTCGTTCGGGCAATAATGATTCGCCTCCCCCTCGTTCCGAATCAATTCCGTGCCACATTCCGGACAACGGGTAATAAATTCAATCGCGGGTGCATCCGGCAATCTTTTCTCCACGTCAACCCCGACAATCTTGGGAATAATCTCCCCGCCCTTCTCCACGTACACCATATCGTGCAAATGCAAATCCAGTTCCCGGATAATATCCTCGTTGTGCAATGAAGCACGCTTCACCGTGGTGCCCGCGATATGCACGGGTTCCAAATTAGCCACCGGGGTGATTGATCCGGTACGTCCCACTTGGTAATCCACGCTCAACAAGCGGGTTTCCACCCGTTCAGCCTTAAACTTGTACGCCACAGCCCAACGGGGCGACTTCGCCGTGTAGCCCAATTGCATCTGTTGCTTGATACTGTTTACCTTAATCACGATACCGTCTATCGGCACCGGCAGATTCTTCCGGTCGACATCCCATTTATGTATAAAATCCAACACTTCGTCCAGAGTATGACACACCTCCATGTAAGGCGGTACATTGAACCCCCACTCCCGCGCTTTCATCAGATTCCCGTAATGCGTGGCTGTCAGCGTGATCTCTCCCGGAACATAATACAAGTAACAATCGAGTTGTCTTTTCGCCACGACAGACGAATTCTGCAACTTCAATGTCCCGGCGGCGGCATTCCGGGGATTGGCGAACAAAGCCTCTCCCGCCTCCAAACGTTCCTCGTTCAGCCGGTTGAACACGGCAAAGGGCATCAGTATCTCACCCCTTATCTCAAATTCCGCGGGATACCCCTCTCCCTGCATTTTCAAGGGCACTGTCCGGATTGTCCGCACGTTTGCCGTCACGTCATCCCCTTTCACCCCGTCCCCCCGGGTAGAGGCAACCTGCAAATGCCCTTCCTCGTAACGCAAACTGATTGACGTCCCGTCATATTTTAATTCACAAACGTATTCCACCTCATCCCCGCCGATACCTTTACGCACGCGCTCGTCAAAATCCCGTATTTCCTGTTCGCTGTACGTATTTGACAATGACATCATTCCATACTTGTGCGCCACTTGCACAAACTCGTTATTCGTATCGTTACCCACTCGCTGAGTAGGCGAATTGGGATCGTACATCTCGGGATGCTTCGCCTCCAAATCCTCCAACTCGCGCATCAACTTGTCAAACTCAAAATCCGATATCACCGGAGCATTCTTCATGTAATACAAATAATTGTAACGCTCCAATTCCTTTCTCAATTCCAGTATTCTCTCTTTTTCCATCATTTTCCAGTTTTTGCCTGCGGTAAGTTACAAGTTGCAAGTTACATTTGCCTACGGCAAGTTGCAGGTTATCATATCGTATCCGGATAAATCCCAACCATTCAATCGTAAATCTAAAATCATAAATCTAAAATCGAACAGCCGTTTCGCAAAGATAATCGTTCTTCGTGGAGTATCATATCAAAAAAAAATATATTTTAGCAGACTATTTACAAGTAAACAAACTACAAGCATACACTTATGAAATATTACTATACACTGAAAAATGCCAGAATCCTCTTCATCAGCATACTATTCACGCTTCTGTTTATTATTCCGGCAAAAGCCCAATTTGTAGACCTCGGGCAAGACCCTTGCAGCACCCGCTGGCGACAAATCAAGACAGACAATTTCCAAATTATCTACCCCGACTTCTTCGAGCAGAACGCCCAATACCTCGCCAACATTTACGCGAAACTCTACGCCCATGCCAACACGCTAGGCATCAAAGCAAAAAAAATGTCCATGATCGTCCGGGCAAACGGAGGTATATCCAACGGAAACGCCGGTTGGGCACCTAAAAAAAGTGAACTCTACACGGCTCCCCCTCAAGACGTCAGCGATGATTGGCTGGAACACCTGTGCATACACGAATTTCGCCACGTCGTGCAATACGACAAGGTGAACCAAGGATTCACGAAAGCATTATATTACATTTTCGGGGAACAAATCACCATGGCCGTCATCGGGGTATACGTCCCCATGTGGTTTCTGGAAGGGGATGCCACGGTCTTCGAGACCTCCGTCGGTCATAGCGGACGAGGACGCTCCCCCGAATTTCTGAACGAAATGAAAGCCCAAATCACGGAAAAAGGCATCTACACCTATTACAAAGCCGTGCTGGGCTCGTACAAGGATTTCGTCCCGAACCGCTACACACTCGGCTACTACATGGTCGGCAACAGCCGCATCCACTACGGTCCCAGCATCTGGCAGGACGCGTTGACACGTGTCGGCAAACGCCCGTACGGCATCACGCCTTTTGCCCGTAGCCTGAAACTCACGCTAAACGAAAAGCGGGATTCCTTGTGGAACACCCGACACTTCCAGTCCCTTTTCATCCACCCGGACAGCGTGAAAAAGGCAAACACCTATTGCGATGCCAAACGTACCCTATACCGGGACAACTTCAGCGAACTGCAACAAATCTGGAAACGGGAAGCCGATCAAGTGAACCACTTGTTCGACACCATTCCCACCCGCAATGAACTATACGCGAACTACCACTACCCCGTGCCAACCCCCACGGGCGAAGTCATTGCCTACAAAGAAGGATTGGCACAGGAAGGCGCCCTCGTGTTTCTTAAACCCGCGGGCGACGAGATAATTACCCGCACGGGTACTTTATACGATTACAAATTCGCGTACAACAATCACACACTCGTGTGGTCTGAATACAAGGCGCACCCCCGCTGGCAACAAGGTGGAAAAATGGTACTCGCCACGTATGACCTGCTATGCGACAAATACCGCCGCCATCCGGCTCGCCAGAACCGTTACGCCCCGTTTACCGTGGACGACAACTGGGGATTCGTCGAGGTCGATAAAGAAAATCAAGCCTCTCTCGTGATCATGGATGCCCGCTTGAAAAAAGAACTTTTCCGCTTGAAAGGAAACGGCACGGAATTATTCGTGCATCCCTCCCACGACGGTCAAGGCAATATCATCACCATCGTTGTCGACACGCACGGCAAACACATCGAATCCGTGAATATACGCACCGGAAAACGCACACCATTGACGGCAAACACACCCTACGAGATTGACAACCCCGTCGCCGCGGGCAACCGGATCATCTACCGGGGAGCCTTCGACACGAACAACTCGTTCTACTGTCAAGATCACCCGAACGATTTCGGTCACAACGCCTTGAACGCCAAATTCGGATTGCGCTATCCCCAACTGTCCCCCGGCAAAGACTCTCTTTATTTCTCGTTCTACACAGCGGACGGTTACAAACCGGCGAAAATAGCCGTCAACCGACTCGAGAACAACCCGATAGAAAAAGAAAAATTCCCTATCGCGAACACCGTGACACAACAGGAGGACTGGCAATTCGCGTTAAATACCGACTCCACCTATGTCAGTCGGAAATACAACAAAACCCTCCACCTGTTCAACTTCCATAGCTGGGGTCCCATATTTCCGGATGTAGACGACACGGATGTTGATTTCGGTATTGCCGCCAGCTCACAGAATAAACTCAGCACGCTATTCCTCACTGCCGGATACGTGCGGGGCAAGGGATACAAACACGGCAATTGGCAAGTGAAAGCATCTTACAAAGGATTCTGGCCAATACTGGACTTGGAATTCAAAAGCGGACGCAACGACGACTTGTCCCAATCCTACGTGATAAATGACCAACAAACACAACAGAAAGACACGGTACGCGTGATTTACAAATCACAATACACCAAAGGAACCGCAACCCTGCAATTCCCTTTCAACCTGTCCAGAAAAAACTACTACCACAACATCATACCTTACGTGAGATACGAATTACAAACCATCCATGACTATCACAACAAAAACGCCTATCTCCTGTCAAACCGCCGTTGGCAATCCATCCCGACCAACCACCCCTACGTCGGTATTATCGGGAAGCCGGACAATATCACGCTTCAAATCATGCGCTACGGGCTTATCCTAAGCAACCAAACCCGCATGAGCGAACGGGACATCAACCCTCGCTGGGGACAACGTTTAACCTTCGGGTACCAGCATACTCCTTTCGAGAATCTGGATTACGGCAATTCGACATGGGTAGAGGGGCGTTTCTATTTCCCCGGCTTCGCTCCCCACCATTCTTTTTTCCTCTATTTGGGACATCAGGACAAATCCCTGAAAGACCGGAGTTATTACAGCAATCAAATCCAGTCGCCCCGCGGGATCTCCCTGTACGGGTATGACCTCTCCACCCTGCACACCACGTACAGGATGCCGATTTGCTACCCGGACGCCCACGTGGGTCCCATCCTGTACATGAAACGAATCACGGCAGCCGCGTTTTTTGATGTCGGGCACGAGAAAAACCAATATTACAAAAAGACATTCTACTCCTACGGTATAGAGGCAACGGTCGATACTCATTTCTTCCGCCTCCCGTTCCCCATGAATCTGGGGTTCCGTTTAGGATACGAAACTAAAAAACAGTCCATGTTCGCGGACATGATATTCTCCGTGAGCTTCACTATCTAAACGACACGTCCCCCCGACCGAGAGTAGACATGTCAAAACGCTTTTCTCCTGCCCTACTACCCCGTAACAAGGATTTTGGGCGGGTATTGGGCGGCTTGTAGGCGGCATCGCCCACTCATTGCCCACACTTAGCCCACTTATAGCCCACGTTTTAGTAAGAAATAAACATGTTTAACATTCAGACACAATCACACCAAACCACCCCACGGGCGGGCATTAAAACACCGCCGCACACCCGATATGCCAGCCTTCCCCTAAATAAAGTATTGACTCAAGGTAGAATCCCCACCGTCTTCGGAAAGAATTTAGTTACCCTCCGCCTTCGGAAAACCCTTGTAATCCCTCCATCTAAAATCTAAAATTCAAAATTTAAAATCTAATTCAGGCAATCTTGTTGAAAATCCGGATTACTTTATCTAACTTAGGAGCAACCAAAAAACACAATTATGACTCTAAAAGAAGTTGCCGTATTACTTAACGCCCGGATAATCCACGAAAACGGTCATCTCGACAAGGTTATCCGCCACGCCTTCGCTGCCGACCTGATGAGCGACGTACTTCGTTTGGATACCAGCGAAATGCTGCTTATCACGGGACTTGCCAACCTGCAAGTCATCCGGACGGCGGAAATGTCAGATATCTGCTTTGTTCTGTTCGTTCGGGGAAAACAAGCCTCCCCCGACATGATAGACTTGGCAAAAGAATGTAACATTGCCATATTACAATGTAAACAAAGCATGTTCAAGGTATGCGGCGAATTGTACAAGGCCGGGCTGGAACCCATTTATTAAAACAACAAACATGGAATTTAGCTACAACATCGAAGGAGGAAACTTTTCCCGAGCCGGATCTGCTTCCAGCGAAGTAAAAAAAATACTCAAACAACTGAATGTCAACCCATCGGTACTAAAACGTATCGTTGTGGCACTCTACGAGGCTGAAGTGAACGTCGTCGCCCACGCTTACGAGGGCACGATGCAGGTAACCATCGCCCCAACCGTGATCACTGTCGTTATCAACGACCGGGGACCCGGCATACCGGACATCGAATTAGCCATGCAGGAAGGTTATTCCACGGCTTCCCCGGAAGTCCGGGAAATGGGTTTCGGCGCAGGGATGGGACTCCCGAACATACAAAAGAATTGCGACCGGTTAAGCATAGAATCAAAAGTAAACGAGGGAACGAAAGTGACCATGACAACGTATTTCAATTGAAAATGAAAAATTGAAAATTGAAAATGAAAAAACTCCTCCGTCAGCTTCGCTGACACCTCCTCTATAAACAGAGGAGGAGCTGGTGAATCTTGCCAAAGACGGTAATAGAAATTAAGAATGTAGAATGAAGCGTTGGCAGGTGGGGAGAAATCTAAAATCTAAAATCATTAAATCTAAAATTAATAGATGGAACCGTTTTACCACGCCTTGAAAGTAGCCCCGACCGCCTGTATCGGATGCACGCATTGCATGAGTCTATGCCCGACTCAAGCGATACGCATTCAAGACGGTTTGGCCACGATAAACAAAAACGCCTGTGTTGACTGTGGCATGTGCCTCAAGTCCTGCCCCAGACACGCGATATACGTGGAGCAAGACGATTTCAACCAAATATTCAACTTCAAACACAGGATTATTCTCCTGCCCACCGTGCTTTTCGGGCAATTCTCCGAAGAGATCACCGAGCAACAAATCTTCGCGGAACTCCACTCGATGGGATTCACGCAAGTCATTGAAGTGGCTCAAGCGTCGGGAATCCTAACAAAAGCGATGCGCAACTACATGCAGAAAAACTCGCACGACAGACCGTTCATCTCGGCATTCTGCCCCGCGGTCGTGCGATTAATACAAGTACGTTTCCCCTCGCTGATAGACCATATCATCCCGCTCAAACAAGCCATGGATCTGGGAGCCATTTTTGTACGGAAAAAATACATCGACCAAGGTATTTCACCCGAAGACGTGGGTATCTTTTACGTGACTCCCTGCGCGGCAAAAATTGCCGCCGTGAAAAGTCCCGTGGGAGATGACGAATCGAATATCGACGGGGTTATCAATCTCGATTTCATATACAACAAAATACAAATGGGACTCACGCAACACCGGGACCAACCCGTCAATCCCGTTTCGGAACAAACTTACTTGTCCCCGGAGTCCATCGCATGGGCATTAACCGAAGGGGAAGCATCCAAATTTGAAGGACGCTGCCTCGCTATCGACGAGATTCACAACGTGATAGACATCCTCGAGAAACTGGAAAACGATGAATTGACCGATATCGACTTTCTGGAATTGAGGGCGTGCGACCACTCCTGCGCGGGAGGTGCTCTGGCGGTCAACAATCGCTTCCTGACCATCGAGCGTCTGCGCAAGCGCATGGAAACCAGCGAAAAGGTCAATCGCACCACTTCCGACGATATCCAACAATACGAGTCATACCTCTTCAAGGAGGGACAACTAAGCGGAGAAATCCCGCCGCGCTCCATCGAGCAACTGGACGAAAACATGCTCGTTGCCATGGAAAAAATGCAAAAACTCAATCGCATCATGGGAGTCCTGCCCCAGATAGATTGCGGTGCTTGCGGCGCCCCGTCGTGCCAAACTCTTGCCCGCGATGTCGTGCAATGCAAGGCAAAACTCAACCAATGCGTCTTCATGCAAAAGATACTTTGCGCGGAAGACCTCATGACGCCCGACGAATCTCTCGAACTATCCGAGAAAACGTGGGGCATCAAACGATTTGAAAAATAAAAGAAACATACATAAACCCAAACAAACAATAGCATTATGACAGTACAAGACATTATCTCGCGTTTAAATCTTACCGTTTGCTCGGGCAAAGAAGGATTGCAAAGAGAAATCAAAGGAGGTTACACGTCCGACCTGCTAAGCGACGTCATGGGACACGCGCAAGAAGGTGACGTGTGGATCACACTCCAAACACACAAGAACGTGATGGCTATCGCCTCGTTGAAAGAGATTGCCGCGATCATTCTCGTGAAAGGCCATGTGCCCGAAGAGGACACCCTCGCCGAAAGCGAGAACGAGAACATCCCGATTCTCTCCACCCCGTTACAGGCGTTCGAGATCACGGGACAACTTTATAAATTATTACACCCGTAATACCGCCCGTCATGGAAATCCGTGCCGACTTGCATATTCACACCATACTTTCACCTTGCGGGGATCTGGAAATGAGTCCCGCGAATATCATCGGCATAGCTTTAAGGAAAGGCATTTCACTCATCGGGATATCCGACCACAACTCCACCCGACAAGCCCCGCTCATTCAAGAATTGGGAGAAAAACAGGGGCTTCGGGTGCTTTGCGGCACGGAAATCAACTCCATCGAAGAGGTACACGCCCTCGCCTACTTCCCGACTCTGGAAAGACTCGCGGAATTTCAAACTTATCTGGATCATCACCTGCCGGACATAAAGAACAATCCCGACAAATTCGGCTATCAAGTAGTAGTCGATGCCGAGGAACAAATCACCTACGAGGAAGAACGCCTACTGATTTCAGCGCTGGATGTAGACCTCAACACCATAGAACGGGTAGTCCACTCCTTGGACGGCATCTTCATCCCGGCACACATCGACAAATCGCGTTTCAGCATCCTCTCACAACTGGGATTTGTCCCCAAAGACCTGCGCTACGAGGCTCTGGAACTTAGCTTTCGCGTCACACCGGAAGAATTTATCCGGCAAAATGCCTATTTGTCCGGCAACCCGTTTATTCGCTCTTCCGACGCCCATTACGCAGACGACATCGGGAAAGTAACCACCACGCTTTCGCTACCCGATCTATCATTCGATTCCATCCGGAATGCCATACTGGATTTAAAATACAACATCAAGTAAAAAACGGGTGTACACGCTCCTCTAATAAGAATTTATCGCTATCTTCGCTCGTCAAATCAAGAAATATGAGCAAAAAACTCCAAATACATAATAGTACTGCCGAATTTCTTATCTTTCAATTAGAAAGCAAGGAAGAAGGAATCGAAGTATTATATCAAGATGAAACTCTTTGGCTCACGCAGGATGCTATAGCACTCCTATTTGATAAAGGTCGTTCAACAATAGCCGAGCACCTGCAAAATATTTTTCAAAGTCAAGAGTTGCAAGAAGACTCAGTTTGTCGGAAATTCCGACGAACTGCCACAGATGGCAAAGACTATGCTACCAAGTATTATAATTTGGACGCGGTAATATCAATCGGCTATCGCACAAACTCGGTACGAGCCACTCAATTCCGTCAGTGGTGTACATATGTACTTCGTCAATTTGCCATTCGAGGCTACGTGATTGACAAAAAGCGGATGGAGAACGGTACATTCATCAACGAGGACTATTTCGAGCATTTGCTTGCCGAAATTAGGGAAATTCGATTAAGCGAACGCCGTTTCTATCAAAAACTGACTGATATATACGCTACAAGCATTGATTACAACCGAGATGCACCGACAACACGAATGTTCTTTAAAAAAGTGCAGAACAAGATGCACTACGCTATTCATGGACATACTGCTGCAGAACTAATAGTTGAGCGAGCCAATGCAGAAAAAGAGCACATGGGACTTACCACATGGGAAAAGGCGCCTGACGGTAAGATTGTAAGAACGGATGTGGCTATTGCCAAGAACTACCTTAAAGCGGATGAATTAGAGTCGATGGGACGCATCGTCAACGCTTTCCTTGATTTGGCTGAAGATAGAGCAAAACGGCATATTCCCATGACTATGGAGGATTGGTCTACTAGAATAGATAAATTTTTGGATAGTGATGACCGCCCGATATTGACTGATACAGGAAAAATATCGGCAGAACAAGCCAAACTATACGCAGAAAGTGAGTTTGAAAAATACCGTATCATTCAAGACCGATTATTTCAATCCGATTTTGATAAATACAATACAGATAATCTGCTTGATTTTAATTGTGAAGAAAAATAATAATGAGGAGATAATTAAAGTTTGAAGAATTACTTCACCTTTATAGGTTAAATAAAGACAATTTTGAAATACCGAGATTATGTTCGTAGAATCCATGACCGCTGAAGAAATCATCAAGGAAACCAGACGGGACCTTGCGCTCCTTGAAAACTACAAGGAAAAAATATACCAACTCCACCGCCGGGATTTCCTTTTGGCTAAAAAATATCCCGTGACATTCCAGCATGAATGGGTATCGCCCGCCACACGCAACAAATGGTGCGTCACGATCACTTGTCACAGCAAAAAGACACGGGAAGCCCCCGAAATATACCACTACTCCCCTTACGCGACATCCCGGGGAGTCGGCGTCATTTTTCCTTTTTACGATCTGGATACCGAAGACTGGGCATTCAGCAGATTCACCGGACATTTTTTCAGCCGCTACCGCAACCGTTATTTGATACCCAACAATCTATGCACGCCCGGTATGGATGTCATTGATTACTTCATCAAAGATAACATATCCTTTTCTTTATCTGAAAAAAAGAAAGAAGACAATAGCTTCACTTGTTGCCTGAAAGACGGTATCGCTCTTGGTATTTTTGACTCGATTCTCACGGTTTTCCGCACGTTCGTATCACACGATATGCTCTTTAGAATACAGAAACGCTCCCTGCAATCCAGTATCGAATATCAAAAAACACTGGACGATTTCCTCACGAACAAACTTCCCAATTCCTACAAGCAATACTGCCTGCAAGGACGAGTAGGACGGGTTGCAGGTCCCGAACCCATACCCCATCTATCCTTGGACGACGTGAAAGACCTCCTGAAAGATAAACCCAAAATACCGTTGTTCTCTCCACTCACGGGAAAAATCGAGTTCGAGGACTAAGGAAAGGGTTTATAAAGTCTGCGGCTACCGCGGTGCTTCGTTCACGGCAGCAAAGCTGCCAAAGAAACAGTACACGTGCAGGTTTTCCCGAGTTCTTTTCCCCGTGCATCCCTAGGGATATTCTAAGGTATCTTAGATTGCAATTAATTGATTATTACATTATTATCATACTATCATTCTATTAATATATGATAACAATAGAATAACAAGGAGTGTAACCACTGGGAATCAATAGGATATACATGGGGAAAACTTTATTGTACGCGAACTTTTTTATAGTCGCCTTCGGCGAGTTGCAGGTTACAGGTTGCATTTGCCTTCTGCAAATTACAGGTTGCTTTTCTTGCGTTGTAGACTGTATTCAATATTCACAATCCGCTTAAGCGTAACACCCTCTCAATATGAACTTAAACCCCTCAAAAAACATCTCAAAAAACGAACGTTTAATTAGAGTACAAATATAGGCAATAAATCCAATATGTAAAGAAAGCAGGTTTGATTTTAAGAAATTAAATATCAATATACATAGCGATATAGCCTGCTCTTCGACTTCGGGAATAAAAAACGACGTATTAAACGTTCATTTTTTGAATGTTCAAAACAAACCGAATGAACAGTAATAACGATAGAGTTGAAACATCAAAAAGCAAAACGATACTCGTTGCCGAGGACAACGAGAGTAATTTTCTTTTGGTCTTCACGGTGCTAAAAAAAGACTACTCTATCATCCGGGCACATAACGGCGTGGAAGCCATTGACAAATTCAAATCAGAAAGCCCGGATATTATTCTGATGGATATCAAAATGCCCGAAATGGACGGACTGACCGCCACCAGAAAAATCCGGGAATACGACACCCGAATCCCGATCATTGCCCTTAGCGCCTTCGCTTTTGAAACCGACAAACAAGAAGCCATATCAGCCGGATGTAATGATTATATCACGAAACCCGTGGACTTCAATTTACTGAGAGCAACACTTAAACGACACCAGACGGAATAATTATACCCCGCCATTCATATCATTGTTTTCCAACGCAAAGCTAAAAACATTCAGGGCACAACAATTAAGGAATAAATTCTTCATTAGAAGCAATCTATATTATTACAAGTTAAGGATAAAATGCTTGTTTCTATTAATAATTTAATTATATTTGAAGCGATTTTTCTCGCGATTGAAACTAAACGAGAGAAAAAAAGAAAAATTTATAAGAGCGTGCGAATCTTATTCAAGAAAAAAAGTGTAAATTAACAGGTGTGGAATGCAAACGTTATCGGACCATATCCTAGATATCGCCCAGAATTCAATACGAGCCAATGCCTCTCGTGTCGAAATCAGCTTGCAAGAGAAACCAAGTACGGATTCTCTTGTATTCACCATTCATGATAACGGACGCGGGATGGACGAAACCACGCTGGCAAAAGTAACCGACCCTTTTTTCACGAGCAGAACGGTACGCAAAGTGGGACTCGGCATACCCTTGTTGAAACAAAATGCCGAAGCAACGGGAGGGACACTGAAAATAGAATCAAAGGAAGGAGTGGGCACGACACTGGAAGCCAGTTTCTCTCTCTCGCACTGGGATCGTCCGCCAATGGGCGACGTGGCAGGTTCTATCGTGATACTTGTCTCGGCAAACCCCGACATTGAATTTATCTACCGTCACATCACGGAGAAAGGAGATTACACTTTTGACACGGAAGAAGTAAAAGAAATCATGGAAGGAGTACCCATTAACGATCCTGAAATCGTTATGGCTCTGCGCCAGATGATACGGGAAAATATAAAAGAAATAACACAAACAACATAAGACAAAATAACCTTAATCATTTAATAATGGAAAAAATTAAATCACTTGCAGACCTCAAACGTATTAAGGAAAACGTGCAGACGAAGATCGACCTTCGCGAGAAGAGCGAACAGGTAGAGAACTTGGTTCAGATAAAAGTAGCCATGGCAACTTGCGGTATCGCCGCGGGTAGTAAGGAAACCATGAATTATTTCATCGAGAACCTCGAGAAGAACGGGATCACTGCCGTTGTCACCCAAACGGGATGCATGGGATACTGCTATGCGGAACCGACAGTTGAGATTACCAAGCCGGGAAAAGACCCGATCGTTTTCGGTCACGTTACCACGGAAAGAGCGGAAGAAATCATTCAAAAGTATTTAAAGAATGACGAGCTGGTGGCTGACATCATTCCGGTTAATTTTGATACAATCAGAGACAGATAAAACAACTAATCAAAAACCCGAATATCTATGAGTTATAAAATGCATGTCCTCGTTTGTGGTGGAACGGGATGTAGAGCATCTGCCAGCCAACAGATCATTACCCGGCTGGAAGAAAGTTTAAGAGAGAAAAACTTGGACGACGAAGTTCAAGTGATCGCTACCGGTTGTTTCGGTTTCTGCGAGAAAGGACCGATCGTGAAAATCATGCCGGACAACACTTTCTACGTTCAAGTGAAACCGGAGGACGCCGAGGAGATCGTGAACGAACACGTGATCAAAGGAAGAAAAGTAGAGAGATTATTATACAAGGATCCGGAAAAGAAAGAAGCCGTGAGCGACTCCAAGCACATGGGATTCTACAAAAAACAACTCCGGATTGCTTTACGCAACTGCGGATTCATCAATCCCGAAAACATCGAGGAATACATCGCGCGTGACGGGTACTCCGCCCTCGCGAAATGTATCACCGAACTGAAACCGGAAGAGGTAATCCAAGAAATCAAACTGTCCGGCTTGCGCGGTCGCGGCGGCGGCGGTTTCCCGACAGGATTGAAATGGGAATTTGCCAGCAAATACCCGGCTGACCAAAAATACGTGGTTTGTAACGCCGACGAGGGTGACCCGGGTGCTTTCATGGACCGTTCCATCATGGAAGGTGACCCCCACTCCGTTATCGAGGCAATGGCCATCTGCGGGTACAGTATCGGGGCTACCAAAGGTTTGGTATACATCCGCGCCGAATACCCGCTTGCTATCCAACGTTTGAAAATCGCTATCCAGCAAGCTAAAGAATACGGGCTGTTAGGAGAAAGTATCTTCGGTACCGATTTCTCCTTCGAAATAGAATTACGCTACGGCGCGGGAGCATTCGTGTGCGGGGAGGAAACCGCGTTAATCCACTCCATGGAAGGACACCGCGGGGAACCGACCATGAAACCGCCCTTCCCGGCTGAATCCGGTTATTTGAATCGCCCGACCAACGTGAACAACGTGGAGACTTTGGCGAACATCCCGGCTATCATCATGAAGGGAGCCAACTGGTTCAACAAAATCGGAACGGAGCGTTCCAAGGGTACGAAAGTATTCGCCCTCGCCGGAAAAATCAACAACGTGGGACTTATCGAAGTACCCATGGGAACCACTTTGCGCGAAGTGATCTACGAGATCGGCGGCGGTATCAAGAACGGCAAGAAATTCAAAGCCGTACAAACAGGGGGGCCTTCCGGCGGTTGCTTGACCGAGAAACACCTTGACGTGCCGATTGATTTCGACAACTTGCTGGCTTCCGGCTCCATGATGGGATCAGGTGGTATGATTGTCATGGACGAAGACGACTGTATGGTATCCGTGTCCAAATTTTACCTTGAATTCACGGTAGAGGAATCCTGCGGAAAATGTACGCCCTGCCGTGTAGGAAACAAACGCCTTCACGAGATACTGGATAAAATAACCCAAGGCAAAGGCACGATGGAAGATATCGACACGCTGAAAAACCTCAGCCGCGTGATCAAGGATACAGCCCTTTGCGGGTTGGGACAAACATCCCCGAACCCGGTACTGTCTACCCTTGATAATTTCTACGACGAATATCTGGCACACATCAAAGACAAGAAATGCCCGGCAGGACAATGTAAGGCATTATTAATGTACCATATCGATCCGGAACTGTGTATCGGTTGCGGGTTGTGCGCGCGCAATTGTCCCGTTGACGCTATCGTGGGAGAACGGAAAGAAGTGCATTTCATCAACACGGCAAAATGTATCAAGTGTGGTGCTTGTATGGAGAAATGCAAGTTCAAAGCAGTTAGCACGAGATAATTGAAAATTGAGAATTAAAAATTGAAAATTGCTTAGGCAACCTGCTAAGCTAAGGAGATTTTAAAGATGGAAAATAATATAACACTAAAAATAGATAATCGAGAAATCAGCGTTCCCAAGGGAACCACGATTCTTGAGGCAGCCCGGGAACTGGGTATCGACATCCCCACCCTTTGCTACATGAACCTGAAAGATTTGTGCATCAAGAACGCCCCGGCATCTTGCCGTATCTGCGTGGTCGAGGTGGAAGGCAGAAAAAATCTTGCCCCCTCTTGCGCCACCCGGTGCGAGAACAATATGGTGGTACGTACCAACACCATGCGCGTGTTGAACGCCCGTAGAACCGTACTCGAACTGATGCTGTCGGATCACCCGTCAGACTGTTTGGTCTGCGCCAAATCAGGCAATTGCGAATTACAGGACACGGCCATCAAATTAGGTATCCGTGAAATTCCGTTCGCCGGCGAGAAATCAGAATTCAAAGTGGATTTGTCACCCTCCATCCGCAGGGATGCAACCAAATGTATCTACTGCCGCCGTTGCGAAATGATGTGCAACGACGTGCAGACAGTCGGCGCATTAGGCGCCGTGAACCGCGGGTTCGCCTCCGTGGTAATGCCCGCGTTCGATGACGCGTTGATAGACTCGGAATGTACATTCTGCGGCCAGTGCGTTGCCGTGTGCCCGGTAGGTGCCTTGACCGAATTGTCACACACCAATCGCCTGATCAACGATCTGGCTAACCCGGACAAAACCGTAATCGTGCAAACAGCTCCCGCCGTTCGTGCCGCCTTGGGTGAAGAGTTCGGTTTGGCAGCCGGAACATCCGTTACCGGAAAAATGGTTGCCGCTTTACGCAAACTGGGTTTTGCCAAAGTATTCGACACCGACTTTGCTGCCGACTTGACCATCATGGAAGAAGGAACCGAATTGTTGGGACGTCTGAACGCGTTCCTGAATGGCGACAAAGAAGTGAAATTACCGATAATCACGTCATGCTGCCCGGGTTGGGTGAACTTCTTCGAGAAACAATTCCCCGATTTGCTGGACAGACCGTCAAGCGCACGTTCCCCGCAACAAATGTTCGGGGCGATAGCCAAAACTTACTGGGCTGAAAAAATGGGTATCAAACGCGAGAACTTGATCGTGGTATCCGTGATGCCTTGCCTCGCGAAGAAATTCGAGAGCGAGCGTGACGAGTTCAAGACAGACGGTGACCCGGATGTAAATTACTCCATCTCCACGCGCGAATTGGCAGCCTTAATCAAAGAAACGAACATCAACTTCATGCAGCTGGAAGACGAAGACTTCGACGCGCCGTTAGGTGAATCCACGGGAGCCGCTGTTATCTTCGGCGCCTCGGGTGGCGTGATGGAAGCCGCCCTGCGTACCGCTTACGAAATCCAAACGGGTAAAACGTTGGAGAACGTGAACTTCGAAGGCGTGCGGGGTATCGAGAACTTGAAGGAAGCAACCATCGACGTGGACGGATTCGAATTGAAAGTCGCCGTGGCTCACAGCTTGGGCACAGCACGCAAATTGATGAATGACCTGCGCGCAGGTAAATCACCGTACCACGCGATCGAAGTGATGGCTTGCCCCGGCGGATGTATCGGTGGTGGCGGTCAACCGTTCCATCACGGGGATTCTGCCCGTATCATGGCCCGTTCCAAAGCTCTTTACACAGAAGACTCGGAAAAAAGCTTCAGAAAGTCGCACCAGAACCCGTACATCATCTCGTTGTACGAAGAATTCTTGGGCAAACCCATGAGCGAGAGAGCACACCATTTATTGCACACGTGCTATTTCAACAGAGGAAAAGAGATTATTGAACAATAATTATTCGGAAATATCATTATGACACAAATATCATTAGCAAAGTGCAAAGTTGACCAGCTGGTAAAACTGTGTGAAGAGTTCGGAAACCAAGAGGGCGAATTGATCAACGTCTTGCACAAAGCGCAGGAACTGGTCGGTTACCTTCCCAGAGAAGTACAGGAAGTTATCGCGCGTCAACTAAATATACCCGTTTCAAAAGTGTACGGGGTCGTGACCTTCTATTCTTTCTTCACCATGACTCCGAAAGGGGAACACCCGATTTCCGTGTGCATGGGAACAGCCTGCTACGTGCGGGGCGCGGAGAAAGTACTGGATGAATTCAAACGAGTTCTGAAAATCAACGTCGGGGAAACTACCGCCGACGGGAAATTCTCTCTCACCAGTTTACGCTGCGTGGGAGCTTGCGGACTTGCCCCGGTTGTATTGATCGGAGAAAAAGTGTACGGTCGGGTAACTCCCGGAGAAGTCGAGAAAATTCTAAAAGAATTTGAATAAAGTAAAGGGGCGGTCAGTGTGATCGCCCCTTTATTATTTTTATACAGTTTATTAATTTTAGATTGAACGATTTTAGATTTTAGATTGAACTCCTCCGTCAGCTTTGCTGCCACCTCCTCTATAAACAGAGGAGGAACTAAAATACAGTCTTGAACGCTAGAGAAGCAACTTGCCGAAGGCAAATGCAACCTGTAACCTGCAACTCGCCGAAGGCGACTAAACCGTGGTAAAATCACTTTAACGGTAACGAGAAGCAAAAATCAGATCCCGCACCGGGTTTCGATGTAAACCAGAGTTGCCCGTTATTTTTAGCCACAAAGTCCTTGCATAACAACAAGCCTAAACCGGAACCTTCTTCGCTATTCGTTCCGAACGTGGTAAAATGAGTTGCCTCGTTCAACAATTTCGGCTGATCTTCCTCTTTTATCCCGCATCCTTTGTCTGACACGATCACTATGACCTCGTTCAGCCCGTTTCTCTCGTCCATTCTTGTCTCAACACGTGTTGTAACTGTCGTATCCTTATGACTGAACTTTATAGCATTAGAAATCAAATTACGCACGACCGATTTAATCATCTCTACATCCACCACGACCTCGACACTCTCGATTGAACGTTCTAATGCCAAAGCGATTGACTTACTTTCGGCGATCGGTTTAAACACCTCGATCACGCCGTCAACAAGCCCCACGAGGTCGATCGGCTGAGGTACATTCGACAACTTGCCCAACTGACTCTTCGTCCATTTCAAAAGATTATCCAGCAACGAGAACACTTCCTCGGAAGTCTTATTCGCCATTTCCAGCATCTCGAATACATCTTGGGGAACCGAGCCCGGTTCGATGCTCATCATGATGGTATTACACAACATCTTTATCGATGCCATAGGCGACCGCAAATCATGAGCGATAACCGAATAGAGTTTATCCCGTCCGGCAATAGTCTTTCTCAACTCTTCCGTCTGTCTCAGAATAATACGCCGGGCATCCACCAAAGAAAGCTGGTGCTCCACACGAATCAGTAATTCCTCCCTGCGGAACGGTTTGGAAATAAAATCATTCGCGCCCAGTTGGAAACCCTTCACAACGCTGGCGGAATCATTCAAAGCGGTTAAAAATATAATCGGTATCTCGGCTTGTGACGGTTCCACCTTCAAGCGTCCCGCTACCTCGAACCCGTCCATGTCCGGCATCATGACATCCAATAAAACCAAATCCGGGGACTCACTCTTCACCTTCTCCAAAGCCTCCGTCCCGTTCATGGCGTAAATAATATTAAACCCCTCACGTCCAAGCAATGCTTTCAACAATAAAACATTTGACTGAACATCATCCACAACCAATATTTTATATTCAGCTGGATTTATCTTCATACACATCATATTTTAAATAACGCACGTAATTACAGCCACAAATGTACAAACTATAATTCATTTTTATGGCATCTTTCCGACGATAGTTTTTAACTTTCCACCTCTTGTTACCCGTGTCATGGCATCACATTTTCCCTCGTTCGAAATATAAAACGAATGAATATTCAAAAAAATAAGTTTTTAATACATAAAACTAGCAAAAACTGCTCTATGTCGTAGTAATGTTGTATATTTGTATTATCAAAAAGAGAGAGCGTTTGTTATGAGTAAGAGTATTTTAATTGTTGATGATAAGCCTGAAATAGCGAAAGTTATCACAATACAATTATCCAAAGACTATGATGTGCACTCGGAAAGCAATCCGATAGAAGCACTAGCATGGATGCACGCCGGGAATATTCCGGATCTGATTATTTCCGATGTCAATATGCCGGAAATGGACGGAAAGACATTCCTGAAACACCTGAAAGCCAGTTCCATGTTCAACTTTATCCCGGTCATTATCTTATCCAGTCTGGAGAGTAGTAACGATCGGATCGAGTTACTGGAAGCAGGAGCTTCTGATTTCGTGCTAAAGCCTTTTAATCCGCAGGAATTAAAAATCAGAGTCCGGAATTTATTGAGATAACAGCATGTATGCCTATTATATCGGGGAAAATCCGGATTGGATAAAAAGAATATCCGAGAATCTGGAAAATGAGATTACTGTTTTCAGTAACCCCATTAAAACGATATTGTTTATAAACAAACAAGACAGGCACGAAGATTCCCCCGTGTACATCTTCATCGAATCCCGGAACAAAGAACAAGACCTCCAATGGTTGGAAGCCACGGTAAGCAACAACGTGAAAGATGTATACATACTTCTTCTCACGGATAAAGTCGTGAAAGAATACATCCCGCAATATTTGCAGGCGGGAGCGAATGAAGTCATCGATATCAATTCTTCGGCAGAAGATATCCAAACCACGTTGGCTTTTCTCCCGAAACTTAAACTTTACCAAACGGCAAAAAAGAACAGTTGTCCCCGCAGATTCAAACTTCCTCTATGGAAACGGATTTTTGACATCACGTTCTCGACCATCGCGCTCCTGTGCCTCTCCCCGTTCCTGCTCCTGACCGCTCTTGCGATACGGTTGGAAAGTAAAGGCCCTATCGTTTACAAATCCAAAAGAGTGGGGAGTAATTACGATATATTCGACTTCTTAAAATTCCGTTCCATGTACATGGATGCGGACAAACGACTGAAAGAATTTCAAGCTTTAAATCAATACCGGGAAGAATCCGCGGAAGAGGAAACGCTCACCCGGGATATTGCGGAAACAAACAGTACAACTCTTTTGGTTGCCGATGATTTTATCACGACCGAACAAGAGTTGTTAAAGAATCGCCGTACACAACGGAAAAACGCCTTCGTGAAATTCGAGAACGACCCGCGTATCACCAGAGTCGGACGCTTTATCCGGAAATACAGTATCGATGAACTCCCGCAATTAATCAACATCCTGAAAGGAGATATGTCTATCGTGGGAAATCGTCCCCTCCCCCTGTACGAGGCGGAATTACTGACCACGGACGAATACATCGAACGCTTTATGGCTCCCGCCGGGTTAACCGGTTTGTGGCAAGTCGAAAAACGAGGCGACCAAGGAGCCTTATCCGCCGAAGAACGAAAACAATTGGATATAAAATACGCCCGGGACTTTTCGTTCTGGACTGACATAAATATTATTTGCAGAACATGCACGGCGTTTGTGCAGAAAGAGAATGTGTAATTAACAACGTTTTAGCAAGATGGACACGAAATATATTATCATCGGTTGTCTTTTATTTTTAAACCTTGTTTGCTTGGGACAAAACAGGCAAACAACGGACTCTGTGTCAAATCCCACAAGATTCATCCCACAGACATTAACAACCAATGAATTTATCAATTATCAACTGCCTCCATTGGATACCCTATTCGAAAGCGCGAAGAAAAATCCTCGTCTAAAAGCAATACAAGCCTCCATCGAAGCTGCCCGCAACGATTTGAAAGTATCAAAGCGGGATTGGTGGCAATACTTTTCCGTGCGTGCAGGATATAATTATGGTATTCTGGGTACTTACACTGACCAAGAAACACAATACACTCCATTAACTACAGTTTATTCGGGAGCGACTCAAAGCAGTTGGTCTGTCGGGGCAAATATCAGCATTCCATTTGACAAACTATTCACTCATCGCCCCTCGGTAAAAAAACAAAAAGAACTTGTCAAAAACGCAGAATATTCTCAACAAGTTACATTTGACGAAATTAAGAATGAAATTATCGAATTATATTGTAATATTCAATATCAATTAAAATTACTAAAATTAGCGACAGAAACAATTACATTATATCGTGCAGAATACCAAGTAGCAGAACTTGATTACATTAATGACAACAGTAATGCCAATCGCTTATTAAGTGATATTAAGAATTCACAGAAAGTAGCACAAGTAGAATATGAACAAATTATTAATGAACTTAATATCATGTTCTTAAAACTAGAAGTGATTAGTAACATACAATTTAGAAATAAATCATTATGAAATATATTACCTACTTTATTAAATTCTTCTACAAAATACGCTTCTGGCTAATCATAGCACCTCTTGTTGTGGCTCTATTTGTTTATTTACAGACCAATAATACTCAAAGAGATTACACAACAACCTGTTCCATCTACACGGGAATTATCACAGGTGTAAACATACTTTCTGAAAGTGGGATTACTACAACGTCATATACACAAGGCAGTATGATGGACAATTTATTAAGCATTATTACCGCTGATCAGACTTTAAAGCAAGTATCTTTACGACTATATGCCCGTATTATGGTATATGGCGATCCGAATAGAGACAATAAATATGTCAAAGCCAGTAATTATCGCCATTTATACGATCGTGGGCAAGTGATCCATGATTTAATAGATAAAACATCCACGAAGGATTCCATTAACGAGCAACGCACGTACGAAAATTTGCTCGCATATGAAACAAATGATCCGTCTAATTATGTCTACGGGATATACCTATGGAATCTTCCCTACGTGAATCGGGAAGCCTTGCATAAAATAGATGTCCGACGTTCAGGAGACAGCGATGTACTTGATGTTACGTATACAACCGATGACCCTGGTATAGCTTATCAAACCTTACTCATATTGATAGACGAATTCAACAAACAATACCAAGAATTACGTTTCGGAGAAACCAATAATGTCATTGCCTATTTTCGAAAAGAACTAGCCAAAATTGGAAAGGAACTCGAAACAGCAGAAAATATCCTCACCGACTATAGAGTAGAAAATCAAGTTATTAATTACGAGGAAGAAACCAAAGCGGTTGCCGCATTAAACAGAGATTATGAATTACAGTATTGGCAATCATTGAACGATTACAACGTATCTGATAGCTTGAAAAAAGAGTTAGAAACAAGAATGCAATTACACACGGAAATCATTCAAAACAACAACTTATTCATTCTTTATAACAATAAAATAAGCGAGATCAATGAAAAGCTCGCCATGGCTAAGTATTATCCGGAAGAAACGATTTCCCAACAGACTATTGATACGCTGATTCATGAATTAGACCACAACAAAACAGCTTTAGCAAAATCCCTTGAGAAAATGGGTTATATGAAATACAACAAAGAAGGGATATCCAACCAAAGTGTCATTGAGGAATGGTTAAAACAAGTCATCAACTATAAAAAAGCGGAAGCCGAATTAAAAGTACTAAATCAACGAAAATTATACATGGCGCAAAAGTACGTCCACTTTGCCCCTATCGGTTCTACTCTGACTCGTAAAGAACGGCTGGTAAACATCAATGAAAGAAGATATCTTGCCATCTTGGACGCACTGAATGCTGCTTTGCTAAGACAGAAAAGTATCCAAATGAACTCGGCAAGTCTAAAAGTTATGAATGAGCCTTTTTATCCATTAGCGCCGTCCTCCGTCAGCAAACGTAAATTATTGACAATCGGAGCTTATGCGGCTGCCTTGATATTCACAATTTTCTTTTTCTTGATTATCGAGATTCTGGACCATACCTTACACAACGTATTCAAAGCAGAACAATTAACGGGTTGTAGAGTTCTGGGAGCATTTACCCGTCAATTATCGTTGGGAGCCAGAAGATATAATAAAGAATATACATTACTTTCAGCTCAAACTTTATGCAATTCTATTGTAACCTATTTTAAACCAGACCAAAATAATATAATCAATCTGATCAGTAATGAACCGGGTGAAGGGAAAAGCTATATTATGGAGCAAATTGCCCAACAGTTTACAGAACGGGGATTCGATGTAGCTCAATTGTCATGGCAAAACGAATTTCAAACGGATGCTCAAGCTTTTATTCAATCTTTTAACCTGAAAGATCTAGATTCAGATGAGAAATCCAATTTAAAAGATAAGGTCATCATCGTTGAATATCCTTCATTAAAAGATGCCGCTTTAACTACAAATATTCTACAAAATGTTAGTTTAAATTTACAAATCGCAGATTCCAGACGTACATGGAGAAACACAGACCAACTGCTTTTTGAGCGAACAAAAGAGATGTGCCAAGATACCCCTTTATTTCTAGTATTAAATTACACGAAACGGGATGCAGCTGAAGACGTGAATGGATTAATGCCACCTTACACGTTTTTACGCAAATTACTCTATCGATTTGCACAATTAGGATTAACCTCAAACGATAAAACTATACGAACGGAAAGAAATAAACCGTTAAATAATGCTTAAGAATAGTTCGTCCTATATTACGACGATTGCATTTATCATTGGATTATGCGCTATATACCTTTTAACAATAAAAGGAGGAATCATTCCGACTTTACTTTTTGCTTGTTTACCGGTATTAGCACTTGTCTCTGCAGGATTCTGTCAAAAACAATACTATTTTTACGCATTCTTTATTGTAAACTATATAATCTCAGGTATCAGTAGATATTACCCGATGAAAAATGGAGTGATCATGCTTGGTTTCACTTTGGGTATTATCATTCTTCTTTTCATAAAAAACATATTTCAATCTTATGAATGGAAACGTGGTATTAACCTATTGACAGTTTTATGGGGTATTTGGTTCATATATTGTTTATTGGAAATATTCAATCCTTTAGCTGTCACGGATGCTTGGTTTATTGCTATAAATGGGTATGCTTTTTTCCCTTTAGTAAGTGCCATTCTCATTCCGGTTCTTTTCACCCGTTTTAAAGATTTCAAATGGCTTTTAATTATTTGGGCAGTACTATCCATATTAGCCGCATTAAAAGGATATTGGCAAAAAAATCACGGATTTGATTCGGCTGAATTATATTGGTTATTCGTGGAAGGAGGAGCCAAAACCCACATTATCTATTCCGGTATTCGTTATTTTTCATTTTTTACGGATGCAGCCAATTTCGGAATATCCATGGGATTATCCATGACTGTTTTTGGCATTTCTAGCTTTTTCATTAAGATACGTTGGATTAAATATTTATTTTGGGTTACAACTATAGCTTCTAGTTATGGATTATTAATATCCGGAACACGAAGTGCCGTAGCAGTTCCCTTAGCAGGATTATGCGTATATACTCTCCTATGCAAAAATATAAAAAATTTATTTATAGCAGGGGGGCTATTAATCATCATATTACTATTTTTAACCCAAACCAATATAGGAAACAGTAATACTCTAATTCGTCGAGTGCGTTCTACTTTTAATAAAGAAGATTCGTCTTTTAAAGTCAGAGAAATCAATAAAGAAAAAATGAAGCCGCTGATGAAAGATAAACCTTTCGGAATAGGCTTAGGATTAAGTGGGAAACGCTCCAAACGTTTTAATGTACATGACAAATTATCAGAGTTACCCCCTGACTCCCTACTTACCATGTATTGGATCGAAACTGGCATCATTGGTTTATCCCTCTATCTTACATTATTAGTGATTATTCTAATACGAGCTTCTTATATAGCCATGTTTATCATTAAAGACAAATTATTAAAAAATATATCATTCGCTATTATTGCAGCAATCTCAGGAGCATATGTCGCCGCTTATGCTAATGATATTACCACGTTCCCGAACGGGATCCTCATCAATGTTTTATTTGTATTCCTGTTTGTTGCACCCTATTATGATAAAGAATTAGCCGAGCATGAAGCAACAGCCTGATATATCCATTGTTACTATTAATTACAACGGTCTACAAGAGACAGAGCAATTAATAGAATCCCTACAACAAAACCCTCAAAAATGTTCGTACGAGGTCATTGTCGTGGATAATGGGTCAGTACAGAATGAGGCAAAAATATTGCAGGCAAAATACCCATACATTCAGAGCATCCGCAGTGAACGGAATCTAGGCTTTTCTGGGGGTAACAATTTAGGTATTTGTGTTGCAAAAGGGAAATGTATCTTCCTGCTGAATAACGATACGCTTGTATCTGACGATAGTTTGGTCTATTTATATGAAACACTGATGAGTTCATCAGACATCGGAGCCGTAAGTCCGAAAATCAAATTTGCCTTTCCGCCCCGGAACATACAATTCGCGGGATTCACCCCGTTAAGCAAATATACATTACGCAACCGGGCTATCGGTTATAATGAACCGGATAAAGGTCAATTTGACGTTCCGAAAGTAACCCATTTTCTTCATGGAGCTGCCATGATAGTAAAACGTGAAGTAATAGAAAACATCGGATTGATGCCGGAAATCTATTTCCTTTACTATGAAGAAATGGATTGGTGTACCCGGATGCAGAATCACGGGTATCAACTCCGGTATGAACCCCGTTGCACGATATACCACAAAGAAAGTTGCAGCACGGGAAAAGACAGTCCGTTAAAGACCTACTATCTCACCCGCAATCGTCTGTTATACACGTGGCGAAACCGACACGGGAGAACATTGTTTATTTCGTTAATCTATCAGCTTCTAATTGCTGATTTCAAAAATATTGTCGTAAATTTGCTACATGCAAAATCGGCACAAGCAAGAGCTATTTTTGAAGGTTGCGTAGACTTTTTTCGTTTAAAACATAAAAGGGAATAATATGAATATTCAGGAAATCTTATATCTATTCGAATATATATGTTGGATTTTGGCAAGCATTGCCGTGGCGTATCCGTTAATATATTCTCTTGCTTCTCTGGGGACAAGAAAATCATATTACCCGCAAGCAAAGAAACAACATCGATTTGCCATACTTTTTCCCGCCTACAAAGAAGACCGGATAATCGTATCCGTCGTGGAATCTTTTCTAAAACAGAACTACCCGCGGGAACTTTATGACGTGGTTGTTATATCCGACCACATGCAAGAGGCAACCAATGACCGTTTATCACAACTCCCGATCACCTTACTAAAGGCAGACTATCCCGAAAGTTCCAAAGCGAAAGCACTCAATTTTGCCATGAATCACTTCCGACGGGACGAATTTGATGTTGTCGTGATTCTGGATGCAGACAACGTTGTCGATACAAATTTCTTACAAGAAATAAACAAAGTCTTTGATGCCGGGGTACAAGCCATTCAAGCACACAGAACAGCTAAAAACCGCAACACGGAGATTGCCGTGTTGGATGGCCTCAGTGAAGAAGTGAACAATTCCATCTTCCGTCGCGGACATGTAAGATTAGGTGTTTCCTCTGCCCTCATCGGTTCCGGTATGGCTTTCAATTACCAATGGTTTCATGACAATGTCAAACATCTATCCACCGCAGGCGAGGATAAAGAGTTGGAAATTCTACTACTTAAACAAAGAATTTTTATAGAATACTTGGATGAAGTATACGTGTATGACGAGAAAACCCAAGGAGAAAAAGGCTTCTACAATCAGCGCCGCCGCTGGTTGGCTACCCAATTCGCCCAGTGGGGACGTGTTTTCAAGGATCTTCCGAAAGCTATTATCACCGGAAATATCGATTATAGCGATAAATTGATTCAATGGATGCTCCCCCCTCGCCTAATTTTGTTTGGTGGAATTATCGTGATGGGATGCGTTATGCAAATTGTAGATTGGCCGCTTGCACTGAAATGGTGGGGATTGTTTCTCGTCATGGGCATCACGCTATGCCTCGCCATACCGGATAAACTCGTTGATGAGCAATTCAAAAAATCAATCAACAAACTCCCCCTGTTATTTATCATGATGGTAGCTAATTTATTCCGGATGAAAGGCATGAATAAAAAGTTTGTCACCACCGAAAAAAACGGTTCTTCCACCCTATAATATTATGCCCATGAAAATAGCAATTGAAGCACAACGGATTTTTCGGACAAATAAACACGGGATGGATTTCGTGGCTCTCGAAACAATTCGGGAACTACAGAAGACTGATCACGAGAACGAGTACTATATACTGGTCGCTCCCGGAGAAGACCGATGCTTACAGGCATCGGACAATGTCCATATTGTCGAAATAAAATGCCCGACTTATCCCTTGTGGGAACAAGTCGCCTTGCCTTCGGCTATACGCGAGATAAAACCGGATATCATACACTGCACAAGCAACACCGCCCCTTTATTCTGTCCGGCGCCACTTGTTCTCACGTTGCATGATATCATTTTCCTTGAAAAAAGGGCACACAACAATAAATCCATGTACCAGAATATGGGCTGGTATTATCGCCGTTTTGTTGTTCCCCGCGTATTGGCAAAATGCAAACAAATCATCACCGTATCACAGTTCGAATGCAACAGGATTCGTGAAACATTACATCTGCCGGAAGAACAGATTATCGCCATTCATAACGGTTTTAGTAACCGCTTCCATCCTTTGAAAGAAACTTATACCGTCACGAAAAAATATATACCTGCTAAAGAATATTTATTTTTCCTCGGTAACACCGATCCGAAAAAGAATACTCCATGCACACTAAAAGCATATAGCATTTACGTGAAACAATCTTCAAATCCTCTCCCTTTGTTGATCGCAGATTTAAAAGAAGAAGTCATCCATCAGATATTAAAGCAGGAAGGAATTGAAGAAATAAAACCGATGCTTTATTCCCCCGGGTATATCACTCATTCTGACCTCCCGGCAATCTACAATGCCGCTAAAACATTCCTTTACACGTCATTGCGGGAAAGTTTCGGGATTCCGTTGTTGGAAGCAATGGCGTGCGGTACCCCGGTCGTCACGTCCAACACCTCCGCGATTCCCGAAGTTGCAGGAGAGGGCGCAATACTGGTAGACCCGACGGATGCCGACGCGATTGCCGCACAGATATTGAAACTGGAACAAGATACGGCGTATCGTGAACAACAGATCGCTTATGGCTTGGAAAGAACTAAACAATTCTCTTGGCAACATACGGCGGAACAGTTATTAAAAGTGTATCGATCTATTAAAAAATAAGGTTATGAATAATTATATATCCATCATCAGTTCTCTAATTATATTTCTATTTCCATACATTGGACGGAAATGGTTTAACATTCAGTTACTAAGTTCAACTGTAATAAGTTTGGGGTTACTTGGTACTTTTGGAGGTATTATATATGGTTTATGGATTTTCCGTGTTGATGAACTAGATCTCGCCATTCCTCAGCTATTAGAAGGACTGAAAACAGCTTTCCTAACCTCTATCGCAGGAATGCTATCTTCATTATTCCTTAAACTTACTCCTGCATTCTACGGAATAAAGAAAGAAAAAGAGCACCAAGAAGAATTCACGGATAAACAATTATTCGAATTACTCGGAAACATTGAAAAAAACACGAAGTCAACAGATTCTAATGAACTTATTCAAGTAATCAAGCAATCGAACGAACGTCTGGGAGATAATTTCCAAGCCTTGAATAATAGTCTCTTGAAAATAACTTCCCGTGAACTCTCATTTAACACGGAAGCCCTTACTGAAACATTACAAATGGTCATCTCTCGTTTGGATAATAAGGTATCGGAACAAATAAATCAAACGATTCTCAAAATACACGTTATACAAGAACAACAATTGCAATACTTGGCACGTGCCCAAGAGTTCACGCAAACCATGCAAGAACAACTCCGTGATACACTCTTAAAACTGGAAGAAACGAACAAGAATATCGAAATATTCTTGGGAAAAACCAACAACATGAACATGAAACAGAATCATGCTTTCATGGAGCAGGTGTCATCATTCGGCGATTTCATAAAAGGTTCAGAACAACAAATGAGTTCACAACTAACCCGAATGGAAGAAAAATACGAGCGAGAATTAACTGAATTGGAGAAGTTTACCAAAACATTAACGACTATTATTAAAAAGTTATCACAAGACCATGATACTCTTTATAAAAAAACAAATGAAATAGAATAATCAACCATGAAGATAATTAAATCATCGAAAGAAGAAAATCAATGGATGTCAATCTCAGATCTGATGTCTGTACTTATGATGATATTCCTTTTCATTTCTATCGTATACATGAAAAATATTTCTTTAGAGAAAAATAAAATAACTTCAATCGCTCAAACTTACGAAAAGACTCAAGTTGAAATTACTCATGATTTAAAAAAAGAATTTGCAAAAAATCTTCAAATTTGGAATGCCGTACTAGATTCTTTGACTCTTTCTATTCGTTTTGAAAATCCGGAAATATTATTCCAAGTAGGAAGTGCAGAGTTAAATGAACACTTTAAAAATATTTTAGATAGCTTCTTTCCTCGTTTTATACAAATCCTTACAGATCCTAAATACAAAAAATATATAGAAGAAATCCGTATAGAAGGCCACACATCCAGCGAATGGATTGGAGAATCCTCCTCCCGTCAAGCTTATTTCTATAATATGGAACTTTCCCAAAATAGAACTCGCAAAGTATTAGAATACATACTTTCAAAAATAGAAAATGAAGATTTATTCCATTGGACAAAAAGTAAACTCACAGCTAACGGTCTATCTTCCAGTAAACCCATCTATAATAATGACAAAACAGAAAACAAAGAGCGTTCACGACGAGTCGAATTCAAAATTAAAACTAACGCAGAAAAACAAATAACCAAAATCATAAAACAGATATAAATATAAATAATATAACAACGATAATATTTACAAAACTAATATGGTTCAAGAAATTAAATTAATAATATCTTATATGTGTTTTTTTGCAACATTACTTAAATAAACTAACATGAAAACCACAATAAAAAATAAACTCAAAAGTAATCCTAAATTGAAACAATTTATTCTTAATCTTATTGTTCACCCAATAAAAACACGTCCGAGACGTTGGATTCGATTATTTCAATTCCTTTACATGAAAAGAGGTCATAAATCAGTTATATACAGGAATGTAAGGAAAGATATAGTTCCTTTCAACTCTTTCAAATTAGGGGAAAAATCCATTATAGAAAGCTTTTCAACCTTAAACAACATGGTCGGAGATATTATTATAGGTTCACAAAGTCGTATCGGCTTAAGCAACACAATAATCGGTCCCATCATAATAGGTAACGATGTAAATCTTGGTCAAAATATCACAATTGTAGGATTTGATCACAATTATCAAGATCCAAACAAATCAATTATATCACAAGGTGTAAATACTTCATTAATTACTATTGAAAATGATGTTTGGATTGGTGCAAACTCCGTCATTTTAGCAGGCGTAACAATTGGTAAACATTCGATCATTGCCGCTGGCAGCGTTGTAACCCATAATGTTCCATCCTTTTCTGTCGTTGCCGGTAATCCGGCTAAAATCATAAAACAGTATAATCCTGAAAAAAAGGAGTGGGAAAGAATACATCATAAAATCGAAAAAAAATGAGAACTCGCAGACCAGTAGATAGATGGGATTTATCCATACGAAAGAAAGATCGAGTACTTGAAGTTGGTCCCGGACATAATCCTTCTTTCCGTTCCAATGTTATTGTGGACAAATACGTGAAAGATAATACGCACCGATGTGGAGATATTAAAATCTATTCTCATCAACAATTTATAAATGCTGACGGAGAGCACTTACCTTTTAAAGATAAAGAGTTTGATTATGTTATTTGCAACCAAGTATTAGAGCACGTGGATAATCCGACACTATTTATACAAGAAATCTGTCGGGTTGGGAAACGCGGATATATGGAAACGCCTAGTCTTATCGGGGAATTTCTATTTCCTAAAGAAGCACACAAATGGGTAATTCTAGATATTGATGATAAACTGGTCTTATATGACAAAAATTTAGTTCCCGGAAATTATAAAAACAACTACGGAGAATTATTCCTCAACTATCTGCCATATCAATCATTACCCTACAAATTATTAGGATTGACGGAAGGGGAATTAATGATTAATCGCTATGAATGGGAAGATGACATTGATTTTATTATTAATCCCCAAGACGAGTATTATCTTCCTTTTTTCACTCAAAAATGGGACAGAACAATGGTTGAAAAACTATTTCCTCCTCGTAATGTTCTTAGCGAAATAAGGAAAGTATGTTCAGGCAGTTATCATCTTATAAAAGGGAAAATAAGACAACGAATCACACGAGGGGAAGAATGTCTGACACTTGAACAATATCTTAAGAACCAAGATCAAAATTCATCACATCATGAAAGTACTGATCGTTTTTGAAGATAAAAACGTTGACAATCTGTTTGTCCCAATTCTTTGCAGAGGTTTGCAAGCCATAGGTGTAGAAGTAGAATGCTCTGTCGAGAAATTCTGGAATGAAGATACATTTTATGACATTATCCATTTTCAATGGCCGGAAGAGCTCGTCGGTTGGAATAACCAGAATGCACATAAAATCCAACAACTAAAAGATAGAATTACATTTTTAAAAAACCGAGGTACCAAATTTGTGTACACTCGCCACAATTCACGTCCCCATTACTACAATGCCATAACATATACCGCATATGATATCATCGAATCATCCTGCGATACAATTATTCACATGGGACAATTCAGTTACAATGAATTTAAGCAACAATATCCTCAAAGTCATAATGTGATCATTCCTCATCATATATATGAAAATACTTACAATGAAAATATCTCAAAAGAAGAAGCCCGTGAAAAATTAGGCTTATCCCCGGATAAGTTTATTATAACAGCCTTCGGCAAATTCAGACTTAAAGAAGAAATATCCATCGTCATAAAATCATTTTTGAAATTCAAATGCAAAAATAAATATTTACTCGCTCCTCGACTTTTACCTTTCTCTCCACACGCTCGAAACAAAAATTTATACAAGAGATATATTTCAAAACTCTTGTATCATACAAGTAAATTCATTTGTAATTTGTATTCCATTCAAGCGGACAATAATGAAAAAATTATTAGTAATCAAGATCTTCCCTATTACATTATTGCTTCTGATCTATTGTTCATTCAACGAAAAAGAATACTTAACTCAGGGAACCTGCCTTTGGGATTCTTATTTAAAAAGATTGTAGTCGGTCCTGACTATGGTAACATTGGTGAAATTTTAAAAGAAAGCGGTAATCCGATATTTACCCCTGACAATACGGGATCCATTGTTCAGGCATTAACCCAAGGGTATAGTCTGGCACAGACACATAAAGGCAAAGAAAACTATTTATACGCCAAACAACATTTTTCACTACAATATATATCTGAACTTTATCGTCAAACTTATACAGACTTAATTCAACGACCATGACTTCAATAAAAAAAGACCTCCTTTCAGGTGTGTTCTACACGGCAATTGCAAAATACTCCGGCATCCTTATATCACTAGTGATTGCCGGAATTCTTGCTCGCTTGATCGCACCCGAAGAATTCGGAATTGTAGCAGTGGTCACGGTTATTATTTCTTTTTTCAGCATATTCAGTGATCTGGGTGTTGCCCCCGCTATCATACAGAACAAAACACTCCAACAAGAAGATTTAACACGCATATTTTCATTTACAATTTGGAGTGGTTCAATTCTAACAATCCTATTTTTCTTGTGTTCATGGCCAATCTCGATATTCTACAAACAACCAAGCATGGTTGCAATAACCCAATTACTATCCATAAACTTATTCTTTGCATCGGCAAACATTGTACCCAACGCATTGCTATACAAAACAAAATCTTTCAAATTTATAGCGTGGAGAAGTCTTGGCGTACAAATAGCAGGCGGAACGATTGCCATTATAGCGGCTCTTTGCGGAGCAGGGCTTTATGCCCTAATTATAAACCCCATTTTTTCCAGTATTTTGCTTTTTATCATATCCTACCGTAAATATCCTCAACGATTGGAAATGACGTGGGGCATCACATCCATGAAAAAGATATTCAAATTTTCAGCTTACCAATTCATGTTCAATATTATAAATTATTTCAGCCGGAATCTTGACAAACTCCTTATCGGAAGATACATGGATATGTCCGCCCTTGGTTATTATGAGAAATCTTATCGGCTTATGATGCTCCCGTTACAGAACATCACACATGTAATCACCCCCGTAATGCATCCTGTTTTTTCAGACTATCAACATGACTTAAATCGATTGGTAACCTCTTACGAAAAAATCATTCGTTTGTTGGCTTTTATCGGATTACCTCTATCTGCCTTTCTCTGGTTTTCCGCACGGGAAATCACATTAATTGTATTCGGAGAACAATGGCTCCCCTCTGTCCCCGTATTTCAGATATTATCTATTTCTGTCGGGATACAAATTATCATGTCCACATCAGGATCCATTTTCCAAGCCTCCAATGATACACGCAGCTTGTTTTTCTGCGGGTTATTTTCCTCAATAATCAACGTAACGGGTATCTGCATCGGTCTTTTTGTTTTCAAAACCCTTGAAGCGATATCTTGGTGTATTACAATAACATTTTCAATCAGTTTTCTACAATGCTATATGCAAATGTATTACATCACATTCCAACGCACGATAATTCATTTTGGGAAGCAATTATTCTCTCCACTTCTACTCGCTGGAATTGTATTTCTCGCGTTATATATAATAACACCTGTTATAGACAACACTCCGCAATTAATCAGCTTGCTCATAAAAGGTGTTATCTTTATGACTATCAGCGTTAGCTATATTCTTGCCACGAAAGAATATGATTTATTAAAGCGATTAAAATCTAAAATATGAAAACATTATTCCTTATTTTTCATGGATTTCAGGAGGCAAATGGAATTAGTAAAAAAATTCAATATCAAGTACAAGCACTTAAAGCAAATGGCATGGAAACTCATCTTTGCTATTTAACAGATGAACAAGGGACAAAACGTCGCATGATAGACCACCAAGTTTTAGTAGACTATGGAAACGGTTTAAAGGGGAAACTATATAAACGCTTCGAGTACAATTCTATCGCAAATTATGCTATTAAAAATCACTTTGAATTAATATATATTCGCTCCGGGCATAATGCAAATCCTTTTACCATCAGACTCGTTCGTAAAATGAAAAAGGCAGGAATACATATTGTCATGGAAATTCCAACATACCCGTATGATCAAGAGTACACCTCGTCTTTCATGAAACTTCAATTATTCATTGACAAATGTTTCAGAAAACAATTTGCAAAATATTTAGATCGTATTATCACATTTTCAAATCATTCGACCATATTCGGAATCCCCACATTACAACTCTCAAACGGAATTGATTTTAACGAAATTCCGATAAAACAAAAAATTAATGACACATCAAACCAAATTCATCTCATAGGTGTAGCCGAAATTCATTACTGGCATGGCTACGATCGTTTACTGAAAGGATTGGCCAATTATTACACGACTCATCCCCAATATAAAGTTTACTTTCATATTGTTGGTGAATTTACCGCCCAACGAGAACGGGATGAATGTATTCCGGTCATCGAGGAAAACCATTTACAGCCCTATGTTATCCTCCACGGACGACAACATGGACAAAACCTTGACAATATTTTCGAACAATGTGATTTAGGTATTGGTAGCCTCGGACGCCATCGAAGCGGAATCACAAATATCAAAACTCTTAAAAACAGGGAGTATGCCGCCAGAGGAATCCCTTTCATCTACTCGGAGATAGATGAAGATTTTGAAAATATGCCCTATATCATGAAGATTCCGGCAGACGAAAGTCCCGTGGATGTCCAACAAGTCATTAATTTCTATAACAGTACAAATTTGACTCCCACGAAAATAAGAGAAGCAATTAAACACCTATCGTGGAAAGAACAAATGAAAAAAGTAATAGACTCAATAAAAATATAAACAACATGATACCTAAAATTATCCATTTATGCTGGTTGAGCAATGATGATTATCCTCCAAAAATAAAAAAATGCCTTAAATCGTGGAAGAAGTACCTTCCGGACTACGAGATCATGTTATGGGATACAAAACGATTCAATTTAGACGAAAGCATTTGGGTAAAACAGGCTTTTGACAAAAAGAAATATGCATTCGCGGCAGACTATATCCGCTTCTATGCCTTATACAATTACGGGGGTATATACTTGGATTCAGACGTGGAAGTATTGAAAAGTTTCAACGATCTATTACATTTCCCGTATTTCATGGGTGCAGAGAAAGCGGGAACCATAGAAGCAGCTATACTGGGAGCAGAAAAAGGAACAGCATGGATTAAAACTTGTTTAAACTACTACACGAATAAAACCTTCATAAAAAAAGACTCATCACTAGACATCAGGAAACTACCGGAAATCATGGTGGAAGAGATTCAAAAACTCAAACCCATTCACTATCTTGATGCCTCAGAGATGAAAAATATAAAAAATATGGACTTCCGGAAAGAGATTCTCGTGATGCCCGACGAATACTTTTCTCCCAAAGTATTCGATTCAAGGGAAGTCTTAATCACTCCCAACACGTACGCGATTCATCACTATCAGAACTCATGGTTTTCACATAAAGCCAAGATGTATTATAGAACCCGCACAATAATGATCCGTGTATTCGGTTACAATTTTATCCGAAAAATCGAGCGCATCATATTACCACAAAGATTCAAATAAAAGAATTAAAACCCTCATAATCATGACTTGGTATAAAAAATATCTCTCCGTATACGAAAAACCATTACAAGAAGTACCCCAAGAAATTATTCACGAAGTAAAAACAAAAATCAGTAAAATACAAAATGATTCTCCGCTGGTTTCAGTGGTCGTTATAGCGTATAATGAAGAAAAGCATCTACTGGCAAACCTTTGGTCATTAAGTGATAGCACGTGTAAATACCCGATAGAAATTATCGGAGTGGATAACGACTCATCTGACAGAACTGCCGAAATCTTTAAAATGACCGGCGTCCCCTATTACACGGAATACGAACATAGTTGCGGTTTCGCCCGCCGTTGCGGATTGAATCATGCCCGAGGAAAATATTACATTTGTATCGACTCCGACACCATGTATCCCCCGAAATACATCGAAACCTTAGTCAAAGTATTAGAAAAACCGGGTACAGTTGCCGTTTCCTCCCTTTGGAGTTATATCCCGGATAAACAACATCCTTGGTTAGGTGTCAAACTATATGAATTTTTACGGGATACCCATCTATTTCTGCAATCTTTTAAACGTCCGGAACTCAGTGTCAGGGGACTTGTTTTCGCCTATAACATCGAATATGGCAAAAAAGTCGGTTACCGGGTAGAAATCAAACGAGGAGAAGATGGTTCCATGGCATTCGGCTTAAAGAAATACGGAAAAATTCGCTTTGTCCGTACCCGCAAAGCCCGTGCCGTCACGGGTTATGGAACAGTAGGGGCTGACGGTTCATTCTTCAATAGTTTTAAAATCAGAGCTGTCAAAACAGTAAAGAATTTCGGTGGCCTATTCTCCAAAAAAGAAGAATATAAAGATGAGGAATCCAATTTAATAAAATGACTATCATTACCTACCGAGAACCCAATACATTCCCAAAGAAGACCTAGGGAAGACATCCCTATTGAACGGTGTATGAGCAGTTCCGCTCCAATGTTTCTATATGAAAGATTATAGGATGTCCAGAGGATAAACGGAGGAAGAACGAAAGAGGGGTATGATTAGGGTAGGACTTCAATGGGTTCTCCGTGGGTTTTCTGTATGATATTCCTCGAAAGACATTACCCCAAATTCAAATAAAAATAGCAGATGGTTTAATTTCATCAAAAAGGAAGTTTTTGACAATCACTCATTTTCATCAACCACCTAACAAATCTTTCCCTAATACAGTAGTTATAAATTTCTGCGTGGGGCTATTAGGAGAATTGGGTTCTGTATTCTGCAAATATCCTTTATTTACAAGAGGTTTGATGTATTTCTTGTAATTATCTGAATGATATTTCAAATTGAGATGTTCTAAAATCTCGCGTCTGGAATGAGCAATCAAACAATATTCCAAGATGATCAACTCTGTTGTTACTCTGTCGTTACTCTGTCGTGTTACTCTGTCGTTACTCTGTCGTATTACTCTGTCGTTACCTTGTCGTTCATTTGTGGAAAGGATTGTTTCTACACCTTCACGACAAGGTATATCAATCAAAAAATAAGTACGGTCAGGGTCTGTTTCAATAATAGCTCGTGGCGAACCATTCTTGCGAAGTTCGTCTTGTATGGTTGGAATACCTGTGCTTCGACCTTCTGTCAAGTCTAACTCTTTCAAAAAGTCGCCTAAGCGACGATTACGATATCTTCGTGAACGCAACACTTCCCCTTCCCGAATGGCTTCAATGGTAACAGAACGGTCTGGTCCCGAATAACTCAATATAGAAACTTTATCGGGTTCAATGGTAATCTCCACGGGTTCACGTTCCTGATAATCGCGATGATACAATGCATTAACAACCGCTTCTTCCAAAGCTTGATAGGGGTAATTGAAGTATCGGATTGACTCGGCACGGTCTTTTAGCTTTACCACATATTCACGTATGAAAGTACGCAAATAGTTCAGTGTCTCTTTTATCATCTGTGGCACAGTACCTGTTATAACCGGAGCCTCATAAAAATTATTCGGGTTTTGAACACGTCCTTCCGGGAATACCACAATTTCTACACGCGTGATAGGAAAGAACTTTTGAAGTTCTTCGCAAAACATCATAGCGGTAACATTTTTCAAGTATCTACGTTCTGTTGATCCTTCATAAAGATTCATCTGATCCAAAGTTTTGTCTAACTCTTGCGCGTTAAAACTTTTTACAAGACGACTACCAACCTTTTTTAAGTGATCGTAAACCAATACAGGCGAAATATCATCAAGCGTAATATCGGGATTGCCCCGGTCATCAAATGGTGTACGGTTAGCCAATTCACGCAATTGGTCGAGTATTTCACCCTTTGCCTCTATAGAGCTACTACCACTACGAATGTAAAACTTCGGTCTGCTATGCTTGGAAGTCACATCCTCCATCACGCTAAACGGACGATTTACTCCACTTGGCACCCAAATGACGAGGAGTGATTTGCCATCAACCTCTTCAACTGATGTACGTGGCATATAGTATGGTTCTATTTTATTGTTAAAGCCAACCATATCTCTTAAAATCCTATCAATGGATTCTTCCGATACACCAGTCACGGGACGTTTGGCAATACCGTTCTCTTCCTCCACACCTAAAAGGATGTATCCTCCACCAAGATTATCCAAATCATTAGCAAAAGCACAAATCGAATGATAAATTTTTGAAGGATTCCATCCCTTTTTAAATTCTATTCGATTGCCTTCTACTTTATTTTTGGACAACAGGTCATTTATATTTATCGGTAATGCCATAGTTTCAATATTTACATTCTATCTCAAAAATAATGATGTAAAGATAATGATTTTCTCAAGTAAGTGAATTAAAGAAAAATTATTTGGCTTTTTAATCGAGAGAGCACTTCGTTTTCTTGGACGATTGGTATTCTTGGGGTTTCCCTCTAACAAGTCGTGTATATTAGGTTATTCTCGGTTCATTGACGAGTTGAATCTGCGATATTAAATTTTAAACTACAGATTAGCCAATTCACGCCAATATTGCTAACTTTGCACCGTGTATGACAAACTCAGATTATTTCAAATTGTAGAAAATGGCCGCATTAAGGTTCTTCTTTTACTTATTGATGAAACCCGCAACCCTCGGTATGGCATTCATCGGAATTTCCGGTGTGTTTGCGCCGTATACCAACCCGAATAGTTGGTGGATTCCGGCGCTGGCAGGATTATTTATGCCCGGCATTATTTTCGCGAATTTATATCTTTTCATTTTTTGGGCTATTTGCAAAAAATGGTGGGTACTCCTGCCACTTATCACAATCATATGTAATTACAATTATTTTACGGGAATATTTCAATCTCCATGGAAAGAAGATATCCCCTATATAAAAGACAACGAAATAACCATTGCCAGTTATAACGTGGAAGGATTTTTCTGGATCGCACGTAACGTGAAATACAATATAAAAAAAATAGTTGAAGATAATCAGATCGATATCTTATGTATTCAAGAACACTGCGAAGAACCTCAACAAGACTCAATAGCGATAAAGAAACGATTCGGTCTACCCTACCGATGTGTATTTTTTAACAGACAAGAGGCATGGGCTAATTTCGGAATCACGATTTATAGCCGCTACCCTATCATTCGATACGGGGAAATTGATTTCAATTCAAAACAGAACAATAGCATGTGGGCGGATATTCTAATTAAAGGAGATACAATCCGTGTTTTTAATAATCACTTACAAACCACAAATGTCAGTCCCAACAGCAAAAAATATGAAAAATATAAAAGCGTCAAAGATTGGAAAGGTCAGGCACGCACGTTGGTAACCATCGTGGAGCAACTAAAAGAAAATTTCAATATACGAGCCAATCAATCCATACAAGTCAGACAAATCATTGACACCACCCGCTATCCCGTTATTGTATGCGGCGACTTCAATGATACTCCTGTATCTTTTGCCTACAACCATATTGCCGGAAAAAATATAACAGACGGATTTCGGGACAGAGGAAAAGGATACGGACATTCATTCAATGGCATCAAAGGATTGCTACGAATAGATTTTATCGGTTATAACGAATCATTTATCGGGTTGGAATATCAATCCCCCCGCCTCTCGTGGAGTGACCATAACCCGATTATAATGAAAGTAGAGTTAAAGAAAGACCATGTATAATAATTCTTTCCAATCTATCCAAAATTTGTACTAAATAGCATATATTTGCATTATTACAATATAACATCGGCGTACTTTTAGAATAACAATATAATGGCAGCACTCAGATATTTTTTCTCCCTCTTGATGATTCCGGTCAGTTTTGTGGCGGCGGGGATCAGTATTGCCGCGTACATGGCGGGACAAACTAACCCGAACGAATCGACATGGATCACGTTTATCGGTTTAGCCATGCCTGTCGTTTTAATCATAAACCTCGTTATACTCGTCTATTGGATTATCGGCAAGAGGTGGTGGGCAATTGTTCCTGTCGCGGCTATCTTTCTTAATATCGGCTATCTCACGTCTATTTTCCAAGTTACGGTTTCATCGCCGGAAACCCCAAACGGCAAATTACCCATACGCCTCGCCAGTTATAACGCGGGTAAATTCAAATCGTGGGAGAAGTTCGAAACACAACACTATATCTCCGAATTTCTGAAAAACGATCATGTAGACATTGCTTGTTTCTTAGAATACCGGGAAGACACGAAAATCAACGCAGAAACTTTATCCCGGCTATTGAATCTACCGTATCATGCCGTGACGTATTTACCCGGTTCTACCACGTTGGGAATAGGTATTTTCAGCAAATACCCTATCCTGCAATCCGGCAAAATACCTTTAAACTCCGCGACAAATGATGCCATGTGGACTGATATTCAAGTCGGCGAGCAAACGATAAGAGTGATTAGTTGCCATTTGCAAACGACCAATTTCAGCGGGAAACGCAAACTACTGGATGATCCGGTATTCCAAAACACGGATATACAACAAAAAGAAGAAGTAGTACTGGATATCACGCAAGAACTATCCAAAAACTTCAAACTCAGAGCCACGCAAGCCGATATCGTGCGACAAGTTATCGACACGACAGGTGTCCCGACCATCGTGTGCGGGGACTTTAACGATACTCCGTCGTCATACACCTATCACCGTATCAAAGGAGAACTGAAAGACAGTTTCAAGACAAGCGGCAACGGTTACGCTTACACGTTCCGGGGTTTGCATCGGCTGTTGCGAATTGATTTCATCTTCTATTCCGACGAATTGAAATGTATAGACTACTACTCCCCGGAAAAGGAGTGGAGTGACCACAATCCGGTTACCAGTGAGTTTTATCTAAAATAACAGACATGATACAGTTTCTTCAAATATTATTCTGGATTTCCATTTTCATCGTGTTCTACACTTTTATCGGGTACGGGATACTGCTATATATACTCGTCAAATTCAAGGAAAAACGACATCCGGCACAACCATTGGCACTTCCGGAGAATCTTCCCGACGTGACGCTTTTTATCGCCGCCTATAATGAAGAAAAGATCGTCAAGGCAAAGATGGATAATTGTATGCAACTCGATTACCCGAAGGATAAACTTAACGTGGTTTGGATCACGGACGGTTCGACAGACATGACAAACAGTATGTTGAGAGTCTACCCCGACATAACTGTATTTTTTTCCCCGGAACGTAAAGGCAAAACTGCCGCACTCAACAGAGGAATGCAATATATAGAAACACCTTACACTGTTTTCACGGATGCCAATACGATGCTCAATGCCGACGCTATTCTGGAAATTGTACGATGCTTCACGGATACAAAGGTCGGTTGTGTTGCCGGAGAGAAGCGTATTGAAGTAAAAGACAAAGACAACGCGGCTTCCGGGGGCGAAGGCTTCTATTGGCGTTATGAATCAAAACTAAAAGCGTGGGATTCAAGATTATATTCCGCGGTAGGTGCAGCCGGAGAGTTATTTGCCATTCGGACGGAATTATTCGTCCCGATGGCGGAAGATACTTTACTCGACGATTTTATTCTCTCTTTACGCATTGCCATGCAGGGGTACAAAATAGCTTATTGTGACAAAGCATACGCCATAGAATCCGGTTCTGCTAACATTGAAGAGGAACAAAAACGAAAGGTACGCATTGCCGCGGGAGGGCTTCAATCTATCCGACGGCTACGCCCTCTTCTTAATCCTTTCCGTTACGGGCTCCTCTCTTTTCAATATATCTCACACCGGGTGTTACGCTGGTCTATCACTCCCATTCTCCTTTTCCTGCTATTACCCGTGAATCTGATTCTGGTACTCGCGACACATTTTACCCCGTTATATAGTGTTATTTTTGTACTTCAAGTTATTTTCTACCTGTTAGCTTGGACAGGGGCATCACTTGCCAGAAAACAAATCAAAGTAAAGATACTGTTTATCCCGTACTACTTCACTTTCATGAACTTGAATGTACTGAAAGGATTCTTCTACTTGAAAAAGCATAAGGGGAAAGGAACTTGGGAAAAAGCAAACAGGGCAGATTCGTAAATCCGCCCTGTCCTATCAATAATGATATTACTATTAATAAACTAAATCCGAATTATAATTAAAACTCCACTCATCTTGTGTTTCAAAGCCTGCTTCGCCATTCACCCATTTCTCAAAGTCAGGATAAGCGTCATAAATCGCCTTACTCTCTTGCGGATATTTTAACGGAGTATCGAGAATCAATGCCCAAACCCAATTTTCCGGAGAAGAAAAATTTCTATTATTACCGTGATGCAACAATTCGGGCTCCATCTTTGCCGTTGCCGGACGCCCTTTCACGTGTACTTCTTTGCCTCTTGTACCAAAAGTAACGAACAAGTCCATCATATTCCCCGCATTGTCCGGTTCCAATTGGATTTCGGTTAATTTCGGTTTCTGGGAAAACTCGATTTTTATTACTACTTCCTCCGCATCAAATCGCGGTAAATTGCGATCGGTATTCAAAATACCACCTTCTTTCCCAAAACAAGAATACAAGTTTCCGATCAACGGGACAATATATTCTTCCCCCTCTTCATTACCTTTCTTGTTTAGAGTAAACATTTCATTCTCCATGAATACTTGTCCGCTGACTTTGTTCACAGCCAAATGTTTCATGGATTTATTGACAAAGTTAAGAGCAAGTCCTACTTGCTTGTAAGCAGCACCACCCATAGCTACCGGTTTGATCCATATAGTCAGTGATTTCACTTCTTTCCCATTATTATTATCACTGATAGTCTCGTATCCTAATCTAAAATTAAATACGACATCATTCATATCCAGATCTCCCAACCAAGGAAAAATATCTTCAACCATCATACTCGCCCAATACCCCTCACCCGGATAATAAATCATCCGGTGCCCGTTAGGAACCTCATCACCCGGCGCTCTTGCAATAGAGTACGCCATAGCTGAAGATTTCACTTTCAATTCCCCACCTTTAATCCCCGTCGTAAATGTATATTCGCCCGCTTCAAGTCCATCCCCGATCAATAACTCTTCACCGTTCTTTACCAAATAAACTGACGAAGGTTTATCCAGTTTCAGATCTTGTCTTTCTAAAGTTTTCCAGTTAAAATCTAACGGAACAACCAAATCCTTATCCCCACCTTTATAAGGACCGTCTTTGTGGCATGCTGTGAATAACACCCCTAAAACTAAACAGCATAATAAATTTCTCATAATTACCTTTTTATCAAAAAATAAAAAACACCAAATACTACATCACCGATTCAAAATAATCGATGGTTTTCAATAATCCTTCTTTCAAAGGTATCGTAGGTTCCCAGTTTAATTTTGTTTTTGCCAGAGTGATATCCGGCTTTCTCTTTCTCGGATCATCCTCCGGAAGTATCTTGTACACGATTTTAGATTTCGAGCCCGTTAACTCCAGTACCAGATGAGCCAATTCCAACATCGTGAACTCTCCCGGATTCCCTATATTTACAGGTCCGGTAAACTCGTCTTCCGTTGCCATCATCCGTATCATTCCTTCAATCAGGTCATCCACGTACTGGAAACTCCGTGTTTGAGTACCGTCACCGTATATTTCAATGTCTTTCCCGGATAAAGCATTTACAATGAAATTCGATACCACACGCCCGTCATTCTCTGACATTCTGGGACCATAAGTATTAAAAATACGAACAATCTTTACAACAACTTCCGATTGACGGTGATAATCCATGCACAATGTTTCGGCACATCGTTTTCCCTCATCATAACAAGAACGCTTTCCTATGGGATTCACGTTCCCCCAATAACTCTCTTGCTGTGGATGAATGACAGGATCGCCATATACTTCACTGGTTGAAGCTTGGAGCAATTTGGCTCCCGCTCCTTTCGCCAATTCCAGCATATTCACCATTCCCAACACGGAAGTATTAATTGTCTTTACCGGATCATATTGATAATGAATCGGAGATGCTGGACAAGCCAGATTATAGATTTCATCCACGTTCTTTATATAAGGCCAGATAACATCCCTCTCTGCCAATTCAAAATTCGGAAGTTCCATCAAATGACTAATATTCTCCCTCGTTCCCGTGAAGAAATTGTCCAAACATACCACATGACTACCCGATTGAATCAATCGGTCACACAGATGCGATCCTAAAAAACCGGCACCACCGGTCACTAATACACACTTCATATATCCTCAACTATATTGAGTACAAATATATGAAAAATATTCGAAAACCATACAACATAGTACGATTTTCGAATATTCAAATAGTAACCTAATTTATAAAATCAATACATTTGATTCAATTGCTCTTTGATCTTCTCATTGGTGATATAATCGTCGAAATCCATTCGCTTGTCAATCATACCCGCGGGAGTCAGTTCAATAATCCGGTTACACACGGTTTGTATGATCTCGTGGTCATGCGAATTCATCAAGACTACCCCTTTGAACGCAACCAATGTGTTGTTAAATGCTTGTATGGACTCCAAATCCAAGTGGTTCGCCGGAGAGTCCAGCACCAGTACATTCGCGTTAGTCAACATCATCTTGGCAATCATACAACGCATTTTCTCTCCCCCGGACAATACTTTTACACGTTTGTATATATCTTCACCGGAGAACAGCATCTTCCCAAGGAAACCTCTCAAGAAAGTTTCGCTCGTGTCGGCAGAATATTGCCCCAACCAATCCACCAAGGTCATATCCGTCTGGAAATACGCCGAATTATCCAAAGGCAAATAAGCATTCGTGATGGTTACACCCCACGTGAAACTACCCGTATCCGGTTTATCATTGCCCGTGAGTATTTCCAACAATGCCGTCATCGCTCTCGGATCACGGGACAGGAAAGCAATCTTATCCCCCTTCTCCACGGTAAATTCGACATCTTTGAACAAAGTTTGTCCATCCACGGTCTTACTCAAATTCCGGACATCCAGAATACGGTCGCCCACCTCCCGTTCCGGGGTAAAAATAATACCCGGGTATTTACGCGTAGAAGGCATGATCTCCTCGACATTCAACTTTTCCAACATCTTTTTGCGACTGGTCGTCTGTTTGGACTTCGCCACGTTAGCGCTGAAACGAGAAATAAATTCCTGTAATTCTTTTTTCTTCTCCTCGGCTTTTTTGTTCTTGGCTTGAGCCTGACGCAACGCTAATTGGCTTGACTCGTACCAGAAACTATAATTACCCGCGAACAACTGTATCTTACCGAAATCAATATCCACGGAATGGGTACAAACGGCATCCAAGAAGTGGCGGTCATGCGACACGACTAAAACGGTATTCTCGTAATTCGCCAAATAATTCTCCAACCACATCACTGTTTCCAAGTCCAAATCATTCGTGGGCTCGTCCAGTAACAAATTATCCGGTTTGCCAAACAGCGCTTGTGCCAACAACACCCGCACTTTTTGCTTACCGCTTATATCTTTCATCAATGAATAATGCAGATTCTCTTTGATCCCCAACCCACTCAACAAGTTAGCGGCATCACTCTCGGCATTCCAACCGTCCATCCCGGCAAATTGTTCTTCCAACTCGGCTGCACGGATACCATCCTCATCAGAGAAATCCTCTTTCATGTAAATGGCATTCTTTTCCTGCATGACTTTCCATAAAGAGGAATGTCCCTGCAACACGGTATCCAACACGGTACACTCGTCAAACGCGAAGTGATCCTGTTTCAACACGGACAACCGTTCCCCGGGACCAAACATGACCGTACCTCTTGTCGGGTCCAATTCCCCGCTCAATATCCTTAAAAAAGTAGATTTTCCGGCACCGTTAGCACCTATCACACCATAACAATTGCCCGGGGTAAACTTTAAATTCACATCCCGAAACAACGTCCTTTTCCCAAATTGAATCTCTAAATCCGAAACTGTAATCATTTTTTCCTTTTTCTAAAAACGCCCGCGAAGGTACGCGTTAAAAAGTTGCCATGCAAGTTTTTAATGCATCTCTCCAATCCCGGATTTCCAGTTCAAACGTATCTTTAATTTTCTTTTTATCCAAAACAGAGTAAGCAGGGCGTTTCGCCTTAACGGGATACTCGGCGGTCGTTACCGGATTGACTTTACAATCCGCTCCCGCGAGAGCCACGATCTCTTTCGCGAAATCATACCAAGTACAGCCCCCCTCGTTCGTGAAATGATATATTCCTTCCCATTCGGGCAAATCCTCGTTTTCCATGATTTTAATGATCGCTTCTGCCAGATCGCCGGCATACGTCGGCGTGCCCCACTGATCATTCACCACGTTTATCTCGTCCCGCTCGTTCGCCAAACGGGCTATTGTCTTCACGAAATTATGACCGTAAGCAGAATATAACCATGCCGTACGGATGATAATATACATACAACCCGATTTCTTTATAGCTTCTTCCCCTTCCAATTTTGTCCGACCGTACACGGTTTGCGGATTCGTGGCACTCTTCTCGGTGTAAGGTTGGTCTGCCGTGCCGTCAAACACGTAATCCGTCGAAATATGAAGCAATATACAATCATGTTGCAATGCTGCATTTGCCAAGTTGGCCACGGCATCACGGTTAATCTTGGCTGCACGCTCCTCGTCATCTTCTGCCTGATCCACGGCGGTATAAGCCGCACAATTGATAATCGTGTCTATTTCATGTGTTTCAATAAACGACGATACCGCTTTCGCACTCGTGATATCCAATTCCTCCACGTCCGTGTAAAACACGTCGTCCAATAACGAAAAACTTCTATTTCTTAACTCGGTTCCGAGTTGTCCGTTCGCTCCTGTAACTAATATATTAGCCATAAACCTTTCTGATTTTAGATTTTAAATTTAAAAAACTCCCTCCCGGCTTCGCCGTACTCCCTCTATAAACAGAGGGAGAGCTAAAATACTCACTGTCTTCGGTAAGAATCACCAGTTCCTCCTCTGTTTATAGAGGAAACCGGCGATTAAGCGAGGGCAGAAAGAGAGCTTGCTCTCGGTTTGCCGAGCGGGAGCTGGTTCGAGACCGGCTTCCGGGCTCACTTGGCGGCGAAGCAGACGGAGGAGTTTTTAATTTATACATTTTCAACTATTTTATCAAACTTCTCGAACTCGGAATTTTTACTGACAAACTCCGGGACGATGTCTTTCATCATCTTTACCATCTCCGGGATATTCACCAATGCTGCCAATTCATTCAAGACATCCAACTCTTTGGCAACTTCCTTGTAATTATACTCTCTCACCTTGGCTACCCGAATTTTATCGTGCGCCGTGGGCAAAGTATTCTCCTTATTGCTCAACAACTCCTCGTATAGCTTTTCCCCCGGTCTTAATCCCGTGTATATGATAGAGATATCTTTATCCGGATTAAAACCCGACAATTCGATCATCTTCCGTGCCATATCAGCTATCTTAACCGGACGTCCCATTTCAAATATATAAATCTCTCCGCCTTTTCCCATGATACCCGCTTCCATCACGAGTCGGCAGGCCTCCGGTATCGTCATAAAATAACGGATGATATCGGGGTGCGTCACCGTCACGGGACCTCCATTACGAATCTGTTCCCTGAACCTCGGGATTACCGATCCGTTAGAACCTAACACGTTCCCGAACCGTGTCGTGATAAAACGTGTGATTCCCTCGTGTTCTCCATCCCGGATAGCGACACTAAGGCTTTGCACGTAAATTTCCGCCAAACGCTTGGAAGCCCCCATCACGTTCGTGGGGTTCACCGCCTTATCCGTCGATACCATGACAAACTGTTCTACCCCGTAACGAACGGCATGATCCGCCACGTTCATCGTACCGTACACGTTTACCCGTACAGCCTCACAGGGATTCAACTCCATCAAAGGTACGTGCTTATACGCTGCCGCGTGGAACACAACCTGAGGACGATAATTCCGGAACACGAAATCCACCCGTTCCTTAGATCTCACGTCGCCTATCACCGGCACAAAACGAGTGTTAGGGAATTTATCCGTAAATTCCAGTTGGATGTTATGCATCGGCGTTTCGGCAGAATCAAAAAATATCAATTGCTTTATATTGAAACGAGTCAACTGACGGCACAATTCGCTTCCGATTGAACCCGCGGCACCTGTCACCATAACCACTTTCCCGTCGAGTCCCTCGCCGATCTCTTTCATACTAATCTTGATCTCGTCACGCCCCAACAATTCTTCCAGACGGATTTCTTTCATCTGGGGACGAGGTAATTGCCCGTCATTCACTTCTTCCACGGATGGCAATACCAACATTTCCATTCCCAACTTCTGGCAATAATTCACCAACCGTTTCTGTTCTTCCTGTGCTGTCCGATAATTAGGAAACACGATCCCTTCTATTCTCAATCGCTTCACCAAACGGCTGAAAGCTTCTTCCCCCGTGACGAAATAAACGTTTTCTCCCGATAAACGGTAATGTTTATAACGTTTCCCTATCGTGAGGTACCCCGCCACCTTGTAAGAGGGTAAAAAACTATTGGACACGGCATTACTCAATGAAGCACTGCAATCATCCATACCATAAATCAACACCCGTTTCTGTCCCCCGTTTACCCGTACTTTCAAGAAATCATACATAGTCACGAGCAATACGCGAACAGATACCAGAGCCACCGTCGTTGTCATCATATCCAAGATTCCTCCCAGTATCAGACGCCAACCGGAAATCTCCGGGTATATCACGTGTACCAAAGGATACAAAATCACGACTTTCAATAACATGGCTATTCCTAATCGCCATGTTTCCCGTAAAGTTGTAAAACGCATCACCATGCGATGCGAATGTAATACGGCAAAAGATAACGCGCTGATTATCGCCGCAAAAATAGCCAGCCACCCGACAACAGACCAGCTTACCGGCTCTTCTCTCACGAAACGGACGAACCAATAGGCAAAGACCGTCACCCCGGTGGATATCAGCACATCACACCCCATCACGATCCAACGGCTAAGATAACGTGTGTGCACGATCTTGGCAGCCAATCCGTTCTGTCCAAATAAAAAATTCTTCATTCTATCCTCTTTTACAACAATATCGCTTCCCGAAAATTCGGATGCTTCTTATCTTTTTCAGACAAAATTAAATCTTCAGCCGGAATCTTCCAATCTATTCCCAGTTCGGGATCATCGAAACGTACAGCCGCCTCATGTCCCGGGGCATAAAATTCGTCACATTTATATTGAAATATCACCTCATCGCTCAATACCACGAAACCATGCGCGAATCCCTTCGGGATGAAAAACATCCGTTTGTTCTCCTCGCTCAACTCCACGACCGCGTGTTTGCCAAGTGTAGGTGAATCCTTCCGCATATCGACAGCCACATCCAATACCTTGCCTTTCACGACCCTCACCAGCTTTGCCTGCGTGTAAGGCGGTAATTGATAATGCAATCCTCTCAATACCCCGTATTTGGATTTGGACTCGTTATCTTGCACGAAATTGATTTCGCTCACGTTCTCGTTGAACCATCGAGCGGAATAACTCTCGAAAAAATAACCGCGTTCATCTCCAAATACCCGCGGTTCAATAATAACCGCCCCCTCGATTTCCGTTTTTATTACCTTCATTACAATTGAAAATTGAAAATTGAAAATTGAAAATGTAACATACATTTCCAATCTCAATTTAGTAATTATACATGGTACATTTCCTTGTAATAATTCATGTACTCTCCACTAGTTACGCTATCCAGCCAGTCTTGGTTTTCCAAGTACCATTTCACGGTCTTCTCGATACCTTCCTCGAACTGCAAAGAGGGTTCCCATCCCAATTCTTCGTGCAGTTTCGTGGAGTCGATAGCGTAACGCAAATCATGTCCCGCACGATCGGTCACGTAAGTGATTAATTTTTCGGAAGCACCTTCCGGACGTCCCAGAAGACGGTCGGTCACTTTGATCATTACCTTGATCAAGTCTATATTTTTCCACTCGTTAAAACCACCGATATTATACGTGTCCCCGATTTTTCCTTGATGGAAGATTAAATCTATGGCACGGGCATGATCTTCCACGAACAGCCAATCCCGCACGTTCTCACCCGTTCCGTATACCGGAAGCGGCTTATTGTGACGGATATTGTTAATAAACAGCGGAATCAACTTTTCCGGGAACTGATAAGTTCCGTAATTATTCGAACAGTTCGAAATCTTCACGGGCAACCCGTAGGTATCATGATAAGCCCGGACGAAATGATCGGAAGAAGCCTTTGATGCCGAATACGGGGAATGAGGATCATACTTTGTCGTTTCCAAGAAGAAGCCTCCATCCGGTTGCAAAGAACCGTATACTTCATCCGTTGAAACGTGATAGAACAACTTATCATCAAAATTACCGTCCCAAGCCAATTTAGCAGCTTGCAACAAACTCAGTGTTCCCATCACGTTTGTCTGCGCGAAAGAGAACGGGTCCCGTATCGAGCGATCCACGTGGCTTTCTGCCGCCAAATGTATAACCCCGTCAATATGATATTCAGAGAAAATCTCACGCATCCGTTCGAAGTCACAAATATCCGCTTTCACGAACTCGTAATTCGGCATATTTTCCACATCCTTCAAGTTAGCGAGATTTCCCGCGTAAGTCAACTTATCCAAATTGATAATACGGTAGTCCGGATATTTATTTACCATTAACCTTACCAAATGGGAACCAATAAAACCTGCACCACCGGTTATTAATAAATTTTTCATGCTTCAAAATTTAGTTGCAGGTTGCAAGTTACATTCGCCTTCGGCGAGTTGCAAGTTGCAAACTACAAGTTTATCTATTCAATTTTTATTTCATTTACCATGCTCTTCCAAGTAAATTATCAACTTACCTCTCCACAACTTCCCTTCGCTATCTGCAAAAACTTTTTAAACATCACGTTGCTTCCCGCTTCATACCCCTCCGCTATGTTATTCATCACGGACACAGCAGCTCTTCTTATCTGGTCATTAAAACCATAATCCTTCACATCAGCAGTACCCAAGTAAATTTGCTTCACTAATTCCCGAGCATCCTGCCAAATCTTAAACTCCTCAAAACATTTTACCGTCCCCATAACCTGCAACCTGAATTTATTACTAATATTTTCCCCCAACCTGCAACCCGCCGAAGGCAAATGCAACCTGCAACTTGTTGAAATTACTCCAGTAATTTCAACAAATACTGTCCGTATTGATTTTTAATCATGGGTTGGGCTAATCCCTTTAACTGTTCTGCTTCAATCCATCCTTTACGATAAGCAATTTCTTCCAGACAAGCGATTTTCAAACCTTGGCGTTTTTCAATCACCTCCACGAAAGTAGACGCTTCCGCCAATGAATCATGAGTACCCGTATCCAACCACGCGAACCCGCGTCCCAACAACTGTACCTTCAAATCACCTTTCTCCAGAAAAGCCTGATTCACGGTAGTGATTTCCAATTCACCGCGAGCGGACGGTTTTATTGTCTTCGCCACTTTCACGACCTCGTTCGGGTAAAAATATAAACCGACCACGGCATAATTGGACTTCGGTTGTTTTGGTTTTTCCTCGATACTCAAAACGTTCCCGTCCTTATCAAATTCTGCCACGCCGTACCGTTCGGGATCATTCACCCAATAACCGAATACGGTAGCTTTGTTTTCCTCCTTGGCATGTTTTACCGCGTCCAACAGCATTCCCGTGAAATGTTGGCCGTAAAAGATGTTATCTCCCAACACCAGACACACGGAATCATCACCGACAAACTCCTCGCCGATAATAAACGCCTGTGCCAACCCGTCCGGACTCGGTTGTTCCGCATACGTGAAATGTACCCCGTAATCGGAGCCGTCACCCAACAGACGCTCGAACCCCGGTAAATCTTGAGGCGTTGAAATAATTAAAATATCCCTAATTCCCGCCAGCATCAATACTGAAATCGGATAGTAAACCATCGGTTTGTCGTATATCGGCAACAACTGCTTCGATACGCCTTTGGTAATTGGATATAACCTGGTCCCGGATCCACCGGCTAATACAATTCCTTTCATATCTTCTATTTATGACGCGAAGTTATCATTTTATTTATAGGCTCCAGTATTTCATCTGATGAATTTTTCCCCGGTAGATACCTTTCACATCCCCGAGCACGGCATGTTCATAAGTCAATCCCCGGAAATACGCTTCGTCCAAATCTATATATTCTTTGTGAGAAACGGCAACAATTATCGCGTCATAGTTCGCTCTCGGCTGTTCAATCAATGAAAAACCGTATTCCCGAAGAACTTCTTCCGGATCGGCATGCGGGTCTGTAACATCCACGTCAACCCCGAAATCTTTCAACTCGTTCACGATATCCACCACTTTTGAATTACGGATATCCGCCACGTTCTCTTTAAACGTGATACCCATCACCAGCACCCTCGCTCCCAGTATATTCTTGCCCATGGCGATCATTCGCTTCACGATCTTTTTGGCAATATACCCGCCCATTGTATCGTTCACGAACCGCCCGGCATTAATCATTTGCGGGTGATATTTCAATTCTTTTGCCTTGTGTACCAAATAATAAGGATCGACACCTATGCAATGTCCGCCGACCAAGCCGGGATAGAACTTCAAGAAATTCCATTTTGTCCCAGCAGCTTCCAGTACATCATACGTGTTGATTCCGATACGACTGCAAATAATAGACAATTCGTTCATCAAGGCAATATTGACGTCCCGCTGGGTATTCTCGATAATCTTACCCGCCTCGGCAACTTTAATACACGGGGCCCGATGCACCCCTGCTTTCACCACCAACTCGTACACTTTCGCCACGGTTTCCAATGTTTCCGCATCACCGCCGGACACTATTTTCACTGTATTCGTCAACGTGTGTACCTTATCACCGGGGTTAATCCGTTCCGGGGAATAACCGATCTTGAAATCCACCCCTGCCCGTAACCCGGAAACCTCTTCCAGAATCGGAACACAGTCCTCCTCCGTGCAACCGGGGTAAACCGTGGATTCGTATACCACGTAATCGCCTCTCTTTAACGCTTTTCCCACGGTGCGGGATGCTGACAACAAAGGAGTTAAATCCGGTTGGTTAAAACGATCTATCGGGGTGGGCACAGCCACGATATAAAACGATGCTTCCCGCAACACGTCTACCGAAGAAGTAAACTCGATATCCGTGTTCTCGAATGCTTCCGCGCCTAATTCATCACTCGGATCTATATGTTCCCGCATTTTTGCCAAACGCACCTCGTTTATATCAAAACCTATCACAGCAATCTGCTTCGCGAACTCCAACGCTATCGGCAATCCCACGTATCCCAACCCGACCAACGCCAACTTCGCCTCCTTATTTATCAACTTGTCAAACATAACCATAATTTAGAATTTAAAATTTAGAATTTAGAATTATCTCGATCATTCTAAATTTCCAATCGGTCTTTCGGTTCGATAGGAGTGTAAGGCCCGTCTTTCACCTCGAATATCACGGTGTCCTTCTCCATAACTTCCAGCGTGTGCCATTGCCCGGCAGGAATATAAATACCATAATTTCCCTCCGACGGAGCAAGTTCCACTTCTTCCGTCACCCGCTTGTCATCATCATAAAAATACACGCGAATCCTTCCGCGGAGCACAATATAAGTTTCCGCCGTCATACAATGACGATGAACAGGCAATTCCGTTCCCGGTTCCAGTGCATTCAGCAAACGTTGCGCTTTCGCATCCAATGAATCATGAAAATTATAATTCATCCGCAAACGCTCGCTTTCCCTCGCCTGCCGGGATACTTCATCCAATAATTCGTTATCTATTATCTGCATATTTTATTCGCCTTCGGCGAGTTACAAGTTACAGGTTCACAGGTTACAAGTTCATTTCAACCACATGAATTTTACCGTTCCTCACCACATTATATATCATTAAAACCAGTAATCATTCAATCTAAAATTTAAAATCTAAAATCAATTATCGGTTCCACCCGAACGGATGTTTCGCCAAAGGCAACTTTGCCAACGGGTGATAATCACCTTTCAAGCCGATCGGGGTAGCGTGCCGGATATCATGCACGATACCGATACAATTCCGGGCTTCCTCGATGCGGAATCCGTTACCCGCCAGAATCTGACGGAAACTCTCCGTGTGCAACTCCGTGAATCCTTGACTAAACTCGAATTCTTCCCCCTCGATTTGTATCGAGCGGAATGTCCGTTTCTCTCCCTGCACGGCATTCTCCGGCAGATTATCGGCGTTGATACTCAAGAAATAACGTACCCGTGCTTTTTCCAGTCCCAAAAAACCTGCTACCCGGTCGTGACTCATCACGTGCACGATATTCTCTTTCACCGGACCGAATATCCATGATAACATATCATAAAAATGCACCCCGATATTCGTGGCCACCCCTCCGCTCTTGCGTTCATCGCCTTTCCAACTCGTGTAATACCAGTTCCCCCGGGAAGTAATATATGTCAAGTCCACGTCATATACTTTATCTTTCGGTCCCTCGTCAATTTTCTTTTTCAACGCCTTGATTGAATCATGCAAACGCAACTGCAAAATCGTGTACCCCTTGTGTCCCGTTTCCCGCTCCACGTCTTCCAGTGCATCTATATTCCACGGGTTCAACACCAGCGGTTTCTCGCAAATCACGTCCGCCCCCAACCGCAAACCGTAACGGATATGCGCGTCGTGCAAATAATTCGGTGTACAGATAGAAACCATGTCCACCCGATCGGTCGTTTTCTTCAACTTGGAACAATGCCTGTCAAACAACTCCATCTCCGTGAAGAAAGAACAGTTCGGGAAATAACTGTCCATGATTCCGACACTATCAAACTTATCGTACGCTGCCACCAAATTATTCCCCGTGTCTTTGATCGCACGCAGGTGTCTTGGGGCTATATATCCTGCTACACCGAAAATTGCAAAATTCTTCATAATCTACTTTTATTTTATACCGTCCACCTCATGTAAAATTGGGACTTTCAAAGTTATAACTTTAATAAGTTTCTTCAAACGAAACCAAAGAATTTGAAATAAAAAAAATCCATGCACCCTGCATGGATTCTTTAACCCCACTATTTAATGATTAAAAATCATACTTCTGGTCGTATCCCCGCTCGTGGATATTAATACCCTCTTTCATCCACCGGGGCATAGGTTCATTCTTGAGATAGTGATTGAAAAATTGTTCCATCCGTATCGTCCAGTCCTTTTGTGCCGGGCGTGCATTCAAGAAATGACCTTCCCCGACATAATTCAACATCCATGCCGGACGTTGCAGACGTCGCAAGGCAAGAAAAAGATTTCTACCGTCATAATAGGAAACAGCCCCGTCCTTATCACAATGGAAAATCAACACCGGAGTATGTATCCGATCGGCAAACAACAAGGGTGAATTCTCGATATACCCCTCCAGATTTTCCCACAAGGTAGTCCCCATGCGACATTGCCAATCCTCGTACATCAACATACAAGGAACACCGCTTTCTTCCCGGATCCCGGTATAGACAGAGGTCAGGTTGATCAAAGCTGCCCCGATATTCACGCAGGTGAACATATCGGTTCTCGTCACCAGATACGCGGTCTGAAACCCCGACCAACTATGTCCCTGCAAACCTACCCGTTTCGGATCAATGATTCCTCTGTCAATCAAAGCTTTTGTTCCGCTCACAACTGCATTGTAAGAACTTTTCCCCGGGTTGCCTATCTCAAAATAAACATCCGGCTGAAATACAATATATCCCTTGCTGACATACGTGGGGATGTCAATCATAGCGTGACTCAATCCGGGCACGGGATGAAGGTGCATCTCGGGAGTATGGGTTTCATAGAATGCCACTATCGTCGGGTAACTCTTGTTCTTGTCGTAATCATCCGGTAGATAGAGTAATCCTTGATTGGCTTTCCCGTCATAATTCGTCCACTCCACCTGCTGCACTGTTCCCCATTTATAATCGGCCCGTTGCGGGTTGACATCCGTGACCTTCCGCATCTTCCGGAATGAGGGATCGGTAATCCACAAATCCCGGTCTTCATAGTAATTCTGTTTCGTGCACAACAACGTATTCCCGTCGGCAGACTGTTGTGTAATCGTCAACATAAAAGCACCTTCAATCTTAGGTGCAAGTTTTCCGGACGGGGACAACGCCCAAACACCCGTATTCTTTGTCGTCCAATCCGTAGACATGACACGATTCTCTCGCTCCATATCCACTTGAATAATATCCCAATCGATATTAAACAAACGGAATATCGTATTACGTTTACGCCCCTCTTCATGCGTCCAGCAATACGTCTTTTCTCCGGTCAAGTCTACCACCCAAATATCGAAACGATCATAAACAAGAAGCCGCCTCCCGTCCTTACTCCATCCCGCTATACCGTAAGGCGGTGCAGGATTCGGGCGATCATACAATTCGTCGTGTAACGGGTAAGGAATTTCATCGGTTAGCACCCTGCGGTTTAACGTACCCGGTTCCAGTACCACCCATGAACGCTTGCCGTTATCGTAATAGAGTAAATAATCCCCCTTGGGACTCCAGTAAATCCGGCGAGTCAAAGCTTCCGCCACCAATTGGTGCTCCGCGGTAACCAGATTCACCAGATACAAATCAAAACGAGTGTCATGCAGCCAGTCCCGCTTGTTCAGATAAGGCTTTTCATCCTTCTCGTAAGCATAAACAGGAGCATCCGTATCAGGCATATACAATTCTGGGTGACCTGCCTCACAAAGTTGTATACACCCGCCGCCCTCCGCGTCCGATATAAACCGTTCGGGAGTGGACACGGCTGGACGATACCCGCTTATCGCTTGTTGCGAGGGAATCACCGGATCGTTCCAACTCCAAAGTTCAAGGGTAAAACCCTCGTCTTTCTCCCCCTTGGGCTTTGCAGCTTTCGGAGTTTTGTGTTTCTCGAATATAGAACGTTTCGATTTTCCCAATTGTCGCACAGACCGCATATTCACGTCCATTACTTCTATCCGGTCCGCATCCAGAAGTTCCGTCACCCGTTTGTCTTTCAATGAAAAAGTATAATATCCTTTCTCACCTTCATCCCCGGCAAAATAAAATCCGCCGTCTTTTCCCCACTCGTTGAAATAAAAATGCTCCAACCGTTTCGTGGTATCCCGATACAGGCATTCGTACTTGCCCGCCTTATTCCGTGAACCGAAATAAATCGTATGGCTATCGGCTTCCCGCTTCAGGTAGACAATCTTCCAATCCTTATCGTAAAGGCAATAAGTGCCGACACCCGTCAAAACCAGACTATCATTCGTCTGTATATTTTTCACAACCAGCGTATCATTCGTTTGATACGCGGCCAAGGGGATAACGGAATTGAGTTCCACACCCTCTCGCAGACAGACCTCCTTCTTGTTCCGCAAACAACGCACCACACGAATCACATCGTCACCTTCCTTCTTACCGTAAACAATCCACTCGCCCCCTGTAAAAAACTCGGGAGAATCCGGACACTCCAAAGTGCTCGTTCTCCCGGTTTTTACATCATAGAAATAATAAATATTTCGGGCAACCTTGTTTGCCGCATCATTATCGAAATACATGTACCGGTACATTACCCACTTCCCGTCGGGCGACAACTTGTAGCTGTCAACCCTCCGCCACTTCCGGTAAGCCTCTTCATCTAACACCTTTTTCTGCGCTAAACAGGAAAAGGAAACTAAAAACACATGAATAAAACAGAAAATAACGATATATGATAAACGGCACATAGTCTTTTACTTTTGAGGGGTTACTCGTTCTTTGATAATTTTGGTGTTCAAATACAGGAACGCGATACGCGGCGGTCCGGCACTCACGAGCAAAGAGAGGCTGTCTGAGCTCAACTGTGTAATTTTCTCTTTCGTCAAGTACTCTTCTCTCGTTCCGTCATCCTCGATACTTTCCCCCTTAATGATCAGATACCCCTCCTGAATCTCCCAAGTTTTCAGATCCAGACTAGGGATATTGATACTTTCACAAATACCACCTTTCTTGAAACGGAATCCCTTCAATTCTCCCGTGGACTGGTAGGTGTAAGGATTACACCACTCTCCAAGCAATTTCTTTTCCATTTCCTTCTGGGGGTCTGTGGCACATGCGACAAACAGGAGTGTCAGACCGATGTAGATTAAATTCTTCATGTTTCTAAATTTAAGATTTTACTTTTAATACACATCTTAATTACACGACCTACACGGAAAAGGATTAACACCATTCGAAAAAAAATCACGAGGGCGGAAAATAAAATGTTCTCCGCCCTCGTGATTTTAATTACAGCCCCTCAGCTCCGGACTATTCTTTTATCCATTTTTTCAATTTATCATTCCCGAACGTGTTAGCCAAAAACGGTAATCCCAACACCACACCTATTCCGGCAAAACCACCCAAGAATGTAAAAAGCACACATATCAACCCTCTTTTGGGTTTCGAGCGTTCCACGGGAACCACTACCGGCTCAACAACCGTTAATATAGGGGTTGTTTCATTCACGGCGATTTCAGCCTGTTCCAATTGCTTCGCCAATTCCGAGTATACACTATAGGCAAGATTATACTCGTTAGTCAACATATCCTCCCTCGTCTTGGCCACAGCCGAAACAAATCCTTTATTGGCATCCCGGAACTTGGCAAGTTCATCCTGCCTTACCTCGTAACGTTCTTTCGCCTTATCATATTGTTTTTGCACGAAGTCCAGATTCGACTGCACCTTCTCAATCTTGAAACGAGTAATGTACTCTTGCAACAACTTCTGCGCTTGTTGTGCCAACTGTGCTACGGCCAAAGGCTCAGGCATAGAAGCAGACAACTGCACGTATCCGTCTTTATCATTCACGTTCAACGAAACAATCTTATCCAATATCTCGGCTACCTCTTTTTCATCCTTCGAAAGCGATTGAATCGCCGAGCCTTGCTCCGCCATAATTTGTGTTGTATCTTCCCCTCGAATAGCGCCGATGATTACCCCCGGCAAACCAATCGTGTACTTTTTAACAACCCCGAAAAGACTGAATTTTTTATACTCGTCTTTCGTGTAATAATCAAACAAAGTGATAGGCTGTTCGTACTCCTCGAATTTCAAAGGTGTTGCCATCAACTCCTTTTTAAAAGGAACACTTGCCAATATCTTGGGATAAATCGTCGGGGCAAGAACTTCACCCCCACCCATGGAACCCAAATTAATACCCACCATCGAAGCCAAACCACTCAATCCGCCACTTGCTTTCTTATCTCCCACTTGCGGAACCATTGTACACCCTGCAGAATACTCTTTCGGACTAAAAAGAGCAACCAGCACACCTATCACCATAAAGACAACCGTGATCTTAATGATTAACTTACGGTTCTTCCACAATTTCCGGATGACTTCCACCAAATCAATCTCTTCATCTTGCGGAATCTGATTTGTCTGTCTTTTTATCTCCTGTTCCATACTACTTCGTGCTATTAAGAATTGATGTAACCATAGCGGCAATAGAAGTCGTCGAAGAAGTCAGACTTAATATTTCAGGTAAACCCAATCTATTCTTTCGCTCCAACTTCATCGGGACTATAATCTCACATCCCGGTTCAATTTTCGGATTCCGTCCCCCTCTCCGTACCGCCAATGTCCCATTCGGATAGATCACGTAAGCCCTACGCTTTTTAGCGTTCATAGCATATCCTCCGGCATTATCTATATAATCTCTCAACTTCATTTTATTCTTGTATGTAACCGCATTCGGGTACATCACCGCTCCACTGATTTTTACCGTATTCACAAAATTAGAAATATGCAAAACATCACCCTCTCGAAGTACCAAATCATCCTCTCCTCCCGGATTAGCCAAAGCTTTTTCCAAGTCAATACCAACAAAATAAGTCTGAGCTAAATCCAAACTTTCCATAGATATGGAATCACCTTCCGTAAATTTTGCCAACTTTTGGGCTGACGCCATCCTCATTCGTTCATCCTGATTCATCCGACGCTCCAAACGAGCGCCTCTCAGGTAAGCCTTGGATGTTATTCCACCGGCACGTGCCACCAAATCTGAAAGCCTATCATTAATAGATGTTTTCGCGTACGTCCCCGGATAAAGTATCTCTCCGTCAACCCTCACGTTCTGTTGCTCCCGGTATCCCGGCGAACGACGCACGTAAATCTCATCAAACGGTTCCAGAACGAAATTCTTAATACCATCCACCATCAACCCGTCCTTCAACGCGAACGTGAATAATTCCGCCTCTTCTGGTGCCTCGGTCGTACTTTTCGGTGATTTTATTCTTCGGGAAACATCCACTCGTACCTCGGATGCCGACTCCAAAAGTCCCCCGGCTTGAATAATTGCATCCTCTATGGTCATATCCTCCACGAAATTATATTCTTTCGGGTTCTTCACTTCTCCTCGGATTTGTATCACGTAACCTTCTCGCAAAGCGGTTTTCGAGGGGACATACAACACGTCATTCTTCCTCAAAATAATATCCTCAACTTCACCTTTTATAAATTTACCAAGATCTATTGCAAGAGCTTCACGAGTTAAATCTTCTCTCTCACGATACAATATAGCCCGATTCAAGAAAGCATCCTCTCTTGGTCCCTCGGCTATCGCAAGCAAATCCTTCAAAGTCACAATCATGGGGTTAATCGCATAATCCCCGGGACGGAATACAGCACCGGTTACAGAAACCTTATTTTCATATTTATTCAAAATTGAATCAACTTTCACGACATCCCCGTTTTCCATGATAAAAGAAGGGTACTCGTCACTAAAGAGCGTAAACATTTGATATTCGGTATCACCTTTACGACTCACGTTCAAATTCTTTTTATATGCGTTACTGGAAAACCCACCTGCGTACTCCAACAATTGTTCCAAGCTTTCGTCATTTTTCAATTCATAACGCATCGGACGTTTTACATTTCCCGAGATCGTCACTATTTTTTGGTACGTACCGATATTTATCAAATCACCATCCTGCAAGGTAATATCAACACTATCATCACCCTTCATTATATATTCATACACATCAATATGTTTGAACGGTCTCCCGTTTCGGTACAATATTACATCTCGCAACGTTCCGACATTACTCACCCCACCCGCAGAATATAACGCATGAAAAATAGTTGCTAACGACGGCAACGTGTAAGTTCCCGGCATAACGACCTCACCCATGACATTCACCCGAATACTTCGTATTTGCCCTAAAGAAAGCTTTAAAAAAGTCTTCGGGTCACCCGATATTAAATCCGAATAAATTCGCCCGAACACATTCGTCAAATAAGAAGAAGCTTCTTTAATCTGCTTACCATTCAAATAAATCGGTCCAATTCCCGGCACGTTAATATTCCCTTCCGGAGAAATCACTTGACGGATTGTAGTTTCCGAATTTCCCCAAATATCAATAATCACCTCATCTCCCGGTCCCAACTTGTAATTATCCGGTGTCGGAATATTCAAATTTGGTTCAAAAGTAAGATTCTTATTACTAAAAAGGTTCCTTCCGAAAACACTCGTTTTATTACCTTCAGTGACCAACACTACATCCCGGTTACCGACAGAAATAGTTTCCAATCGCTCCCGTTTTCCCTGTGCCAAACCACCTTGAGTAGCCTGATCTTTCTCGTAATGTTCTTTAATTCGCAAAACCTGTTCTTTAGTTACCCCCTTTTCTGCCAACATGACCACAATCTCATCTTGACTCTTGCCTTGAGCCTGTGCCTCTTTCACAGCTTCTACCACCTGTGTATCTGACATTTGGGCAAAAGCAAACCTCGATACGCCAAGTATTAGTACGATCAATATTAAAAATCTCATATTACTTTTTTTGAATGTTTTTACGCAACCATCCTCTCGGTTTACAGCCAAACCGCCCCCTCACGGGGCAAACCGTAAACCGAATAGCCGGATCGACCGCAAAGATACTGTATTAATTGAAAATGAAAAATGAATACGCGAAAAATATTACTTCTCTTCCAATAAAGCGTAATATTTACGACGCAACGGAAGATAAACCGCCACAAGCACCACCAAACTCACGATAGCGTAAAAAAGAGTATACGCCGGAGCATATTTCAAAACAAGCAAATACCCTCCCCCGACAAGCGCCTGTGTTGCCATATAAAAAAAAGATACCGACAAATGGGGAATCTTCGCCTCGTTAGCCAACAATTGATACAAATGCTTCCGATGCGGTTGTCCTATATTCTCTTTCAACATCAAACGATGAATAATTGTCAACACACCGTCAACCCCGTACACGCCCAATAAAATCAACACCGAAATCTCCCCCGTGCGCATGATAAAAGTCCCTAGCAGGAAAAGAAGTATAAAAGCAATAGCAACAGCCCCCACGTCACCGGAAAAACACCTCGCGCGAGTCCTGAAATTATAGAAATTAAATACCAACAATGACAGAATAACCACCGGAATAAAACCCGCGGGCGCAATCTGTATTACCCAAGCGTTTATCCCCCACAAAGCCAACAGTACAACCAAGCTATATCCCCCGGTAATCCCGTTGATGCCATCCATAAAATTGTATATATTCAGAATAGCCAAGCAAACGAACAAAGCCACAATCACGTATCCCCACGAAACCTCGTGCACCCCCAACTGCAACAACAAAAGCAACAAAGCAAAAGTCTGCACCAGCAAACGCAACTTCGCCGAAAGCGGATGCATATCATCCATAAAACTCACTACCGCCACCAACGTCAACCCGCACAAAAACCACGGGGCGAAAAAACCGAAAGTCAACCCGTAAACGAGCACACCCAAATAAAAAATCACCCCGCCTCCTCGCAGGGTAATTGTATGATGGGAACTCCTCTCGTTAGGAATATCCATGATTTTGTATCTTTCCGCTATTTTAAAATAAATGTTCTCCATCACAAAAAGTAGAAGGAGAACAAACCCGTAAATCCAGTCTATCATTTCCTTTGCTTGAACGATTCAACCATCTCACGAATCCCGTCTTCCAAAGTATAACGAGGTTCATAACCGATAGAATTTAAAGCCAATTGACGATCTATCACAACATCACCCCACAACTTCTGATAAAGATCCGGGCGAATTTTCTCAACCATTCTCAAAAACAAAGACGGGGAAGGTAAATTAATCGTGTGAACACCCAACTGTTCAGAAATCACCTCTATAACATTACGTGTTGAATAGGGTTCTTTATCTGTCGGGTAGAAAATACCTTCAGCCTCTTTCTCCACGGTTAAATGGATAAACTCTATCAAATTCTTCACGTTAATAAAATCACGACGATTCCGAGCCGAACCGAACGGAAGCGGTATATGACGATTCACCAAACGAATCAAACGCATCATATTTCCCGGAGCCATACCACCACCATAAGCCATCGGGGGACGAATAATCACCGTCTTGAACTCGTGCTCACTCATCGCCAACAACTCCTTATCAGCTTTCAACTTAGAACTTCCATAATAAGTCCTCGGCATTTCCGGTGTTGCTGTAGAAATACGACTGGCAGTACCAAACACGGCAATCGTACTCATTTGAATAAATTGACGAACGCCTGCCTGACGGGCTTTCTGAGCCAACACGCAAGCCATACGATAATTCACCTCATCATAAAGTTCCTGATTCTTCTCTTCCGGACGGTGTACGATAGCAGCAAAATTAATTACCGCGTCAAACCCGACGAACGACTCCACAGGCATATCCCAAAACGCCTTTACCACGATTTCCTTATCGTATCCTGTAGGACGCCGACTATAACAAGTTATCGAATCCACCGACTGGTAATTCCGAATAAACTGTCCAGCGATAAAGCTACTCCCTCCAATTATCAATATTCTTTTCATTCCTCGATCTATTTAAACGGCATAAAATCTTACTTTGTCCATTTTATGGACCCTAAACAATCTCCTTAACGCGTTATTCATTTTACCCGAAAAACGCCTCCTCGTTTTCCAAAGCTTGTTTACGTCGTGTAGACCTTAAATGTTTGATTTGTATTCATATAATTAATAATAGTGTGTTGTGTATGTTGCTTTTTACTTTCAAGATGCGAAGATATGATAAAGGTTGCGTCAACAACGTGAGTTTTTTTGTTTTTAACAAATCCTTAACAAGTCAGCAATATAATCTTATTTTTTGTCTAAAATATTTCGCAATAAAAAACGATTCATATATTCATTCTCCCCGCATTACACAACTACACCCTTTAATATAGTACCCATCATTTATTTCTCATAATAATTTGTTCTATTAGAAAATGTCCCACTTCATCAATTTCATTAAAGTGAACAACTTTAGGCAAAATCACCCCAAAAGCATTCTTCACCTTTTCCACTAAAACATCCGTGTATACCAAATTTCCATTAATAACATTTTCAATACCATCAAGAGCTATTGATTCTCTATTAGCTTGCCTCATCCGGGACATCGAAAAAATACTTTCATCAAAATAAGAATCGACATTCTCCCCATCGATAATATAAGGATACCCTCCTATTTCCCCCTGTACCCCCGGTGAATGTACTTTCATTTTCTTCTTTAAACGTATAGCTTCCAAGATCGTATAAATGATATCGAAATTACTCGATGCATTCATCATATTTCTCTTTTGATCCACAGGCATCGCAATTGCACAGTGTTTAAAAATCTCCGATTGCTCGATCTCCACGTTATGACCTTGGTACTTAACATCCAATAAAATTTTTTGCCCTTCAGCCTGTCCCTCCTTACTGATCACAACATCATGAAAATGACTAACAGCCAAAGTAACATCTATATCATTCAAATTGGTAATTTCACATTGTTCTCCTACATAAAATTTAATCCGCGGAATCAAATGATTCAAATTACCACTACCGAAATCAGGATATAATTTACCGGCAGATTTTAACCAAGGAATCACAGCATCAGAATATGAGGTATTAATAACAATTGCATGACTTCCAGCAAGCTCACATCCTTCCATAATATTACGGGCATAGCGTATTGAAAGTGGTGTCCAAATACCATACGCTCTCAAAGTATGCCAAGATATACTACCATACTTTAAACCTGCATACACCCTACTACTGTTAACGATAATATCCGGCTGATAACGGGCTATTGTTTTTGTAATGGAATCTATATGGTCTAGATCACAAGCACCATCTACCGTGATTTTACTCCTTAGAGCCCCTCGAATCACAGCTGCCGTTCGCACTATATTAACATCTTGAATTAATTTATCCAAATTTCTTCCAACCACAACAATTTCCATCTTTTCATCTTGTAATCCAACAAGATAGTCTAGCAAATATCCCCCAACACTTCCAAGTCCCATGATCATCACTTTCACAACACCATCAGCCTCCAGCTTTTGCCGTAGCAGATTTAATTTATCATTTGTCGCTTTCATTCGAATTATCATTTTCAATTTTAGAATATATCTTTAAATAATCAGCCACAGTATTACAGTTTTCCCATTCCTCAATAACACAAACAGATATATCATGACACTTAATATTACCATAATATCCTTGTATTATCTCCAAGTTTGTTCCTTGCACCTGTTGAGCAGTCAATTCCGAAACAACACCCTTCAATTTTGGAAAGTTCAAAAATTTCCAAATCTGGGCAGAATTATAAACAGCTCTAAAAGCCACCGGAATATTCAACAACTTATGACTTACATCGTAAATATAACGCACAAGATAATCTTGATCTACATATAAAACAACCGCTTTATCAGCCAAGATCAATTCCCTATTCACTGTTACAACATCTTTTTCAGACCTTAGCACGTTTTCAAAACTTTCAGAATCAAAAAACAAATCCCCCTCCACGAAGATCACTTCATCCGCCCAACTAATAGCCTCAATACCTTTAATCAAACTATAGCTGGAGCCATACGTGTTATACTTATCATTATAGACTAATTTTATCCGAGCCCTAAATCTCTGGCAAAATACATCAACATATTCTACTAATTTATCATACAGATATCCTCCAACAATAATATATTGATCTACTCCATCAGCTTTCTGAAGAATTTGATATAATAAGCTATTTTCAGGTTTATCTTTATAATAAAGACATTTCAAGACCTCTTCTTCCGTATCCCGATTAAAGCGGGTAGCTGTACCTGCAACTGTAATGATTATGGCTTTCATTCCTTACATTCTTTACCTAAACACATATCCAAACCTTGCGAAAGTTTCACAATAGGCTCCCATCGGGCCCTTTGCCTAATTTTTTCAGTATTCAAAATCCTGCGTTCCGGATCTGAAGCCCGGTAACCTGAAAACAAAATAGCAGGTTCTTTAATCCCTAACTTAGATGCGATTAACTCTACCAATTCAACAATAGATATCTCCTCGTCTGTTGCCACATTATAAACAGAACCATCCAACGCCTCTATAGAACCCAACAATGCAAGTATAGCCCGACAACTATCAATATTATGCAAGAAAGAACGTTTATTTTTCTTCGAATTTTCCAATAACTCAACTTCACCTTTGTTCTTCAAACTTGTTATAATATGAGGAATGATATGCTTGGGATACAACTCATGATCACTATAAACATTAGCAAACCGGATAGAGCATCCTTTAATCAGTCCCCTATCAACCGCATCTTTCATGAAAAACTCCGTCAACAACTTCCCTACAGCATAACTTGTACGTTGGCTATGTTCAGCCGTAGCCAATACTAAATAATCACTCTCTCTCACCCCTCCGTTTTCGTTCCACGATTGCATCGAATATACCTCTGAGGTAGAGCAATTAATATAGGCTTTAGCTCCTATTTCTATTGCCTGATCCAAAAAATTCTTCATGCCAGTAACATTTGTCATAAAAGTATTTTCAACTTTATAAAAATGCTCGGTATGAACAACAGCAGCACAATTTATATAAAAAACATCACAACCATCCTCTACTGCTTCAAGAGCAATTCGACCAACCATCTCCATCTGCTTCGCATCATTCAAATCGTATTGAAAGAATTCAAAATTCTCCCTACCGAGTAGATCACGAACTGAATCAATAGAACTAGCAAAAAAATTGTCAAAACCCACTACTCGATTTTCCTCTTTTTTTACTAATTGACGAGCCAACTCATTTCCAGTCATCCCCGTCACCCCACTTATTATATATGCATTCTTTTTCATATCTTATCAAATACCGTTTAACAATCTGTTTTTATAAAACACATCTACCGCATCAGTATATAAACTTTGTTCTAAAGCAATATCATATTCGACAGCATTATAGTGAAATGTATCAGTTCCCATATCCCAGTATAAATATTGAGCTTTGGGATTGTGATTCCTCGGTTGTCCAATCGATCCCGGATTCATAAACACAGTCCTTTTCTTTCCCCTAAACTCAATACATCCTCCAGCATAAAACATTTCTACATGAAGAGGGAAATGAGTATGTCCTGACAATACATAATCATACTTCGAGTAACTTTCTTCTTTCATTGATTCTGAAGTCAATTTTCCCCAGTACACATCCCGCAACTCCCCATGCAAACACAATACAGAACGACCATTTAATAATATTTCCGCGTATCCTTCGCCCTGCATTCGACTTTGAATATACTCGTAACTATCAGCTGTCAAAATATCTTTCGTATACTTTAAAGCAACACGTCCCCGTTCACTCGAAAAACGAGAAAAATGTGTACTATCCATCAAAGCCTTTTCGTGATTACCGAATAAATTACACATTACTTCGTATTCTTTTGACAAGGCTTTTATTTCCAGTATAACCTCATTAGGACGCATCCCGTAATTTATGATATCCCCTAAAAAAAATATTCCATCAGGTTTATACTTTTCTTTAAAATCCCGTATTACCGCCTTTAGTGCAGATAAATTCGCGTGTATATCCGATAATATAACAAACTTGCTACCCATTCTTAAGAAAATTCATAAAATCATGCTTATTCTCAACAGGAGAAGTTGCAGGACGCCCAAGATCTCCCCTCGAATCAATCCTCACTCGAATTTCCAGTAACATTGGCCCCTTAACTTCCCTTATATTCATCAATATTCTTTCAAGTTCATCTTTAGTTTTTGCCACAAACACATGTTTATATCCACAGGCTTTTGCCACAGCAGGAATATCCAGATAAAATGCCACCGTCGGTTGTCCGCCGACAGACTCATGTGCTCCATTATTAAATACGAAATGCCTGTAATTCATTGGTGCCAACTCGCCAATATTACTAATCGCCCCCATATGCATAATAAAAGCCCCATCACCATCAAAACAAAAAACTTCCCGATCAGTCTTCTCGATAGCAATCCCCAATGCAATTGAAGATGCATGCCCCATAGAACCAACGGTCAGAAAATCTCTCGCATGCCCTTGCCCTAACGCTGTCCTATATTCATATAATTCCCTTGACAACTTTCCCGTGGTAGACACAACAATATCCCGTTCCTTCAAGTGAGCAACAGTGATCTTCAAAGCCTCTTCCCGTGACAACGGATAATCATTTTCTACCTCTTTCTGCAATTTATACTTACCGAATAATCCTTTACGGATAAGCAGAACATGAGAAATACTCTCGTTTTTAACCTGTACAATCGCATTTTGTATTTGTTGCAATGCCAGTTCTTCTCTTTCATCCAATATCGTATACGGAATCTGCATCGCCTCCAACAAAGCAATAGTAACCTCCCCCTGCTTTTTATGCTGAGGCTCATCTTTTATACCCGGTTCTCCGCGCCATCCTACCATAAACAACATTGGCAATTTATACACCTTTTCATCAACTAACGATAACAAAGGATTAATAGCATTCCCTAAACCGGAATTTTGCATATACACCAACGGAATTTTACCTGTTGCCAGATAATATCCGGCAGCAACCCCAACTGCAGCGCCTTCATTAGCTGCAATTAAATTTTTTTCTTCCGGGGTAAAATCTGTAATATACGCACAAATACTTTGCAGTAATGAATCCGGAACCCCGGTAAAGAAATCCACTCCTTGGGCAATAAAGGCGTCGTACACTTTTTTTACATCAACCATCATCAATCTATTTTGTTCCCGGAATCAATTCTAATATTTGTTTTATTGGCATACAATAAGGATCGGCCTCCAGAGATCTTTCATTCTCAAGGATTATTCTTGCCACGTTGTACATTGCCGGATAAGAAGCCCTCAACATGTGATTGGCGTAAATCACGATATTTACTCCCCATTCGTTCAGTGCTGTTTCAGTAAACTGATTATACGTCGTGGGTACAACCACGATAGGAGTCACTTTATCTTTCTCTCGGAATTTTTGACAGAACGCCTTTATATCTTCTCCCGACTTGTCTTTACTGTGAATCATCACACCATCAGCACCCGCCTCCACGTAAGCAAAAGCCCTTTCGAGGGCATCTTCTACTGGCTGTCCGCAAATCAAACTTTCAATTCGAGCGATAATCATAAATTCCTTTGTAACCTGCGCATTTTTTCCCGCACGCAACTTGTCACTAAACTCCTCGATTGTAGCTTGGTGCTGTTGAACAGACGTTCCAAACAAAGAATTCTTCTTCAATCCAACTTTATCTTCTATAATAACAGCAGAAATACCATGACGTTCCAACGTCCTAACCGTAAACACAAAATGTTCTATTTTTCCACCCGTGTCTCCATCAAAAATAATCGGTTTCGTCGTGCACTCCAATATATTATTCAAATCCTGCAAACGAGTCGTAAGATCAACAGCCTCGATATCCGGTTTACCTTTACTGGTAGAATCCGTCAAACTACTGGACCACATACCATCAAAAGCTTGTAATTTATCCCCTTTCTGTAAAGAAATACTCTCGATAATTAAACCGGACAAACCACTATGTGCCTCTAGTATTCTCACGATCGGCTTTGCGGCAATCAATCGACGAAGAGTTTTCAGTCGGACATCCGGAGTTGTCCCGATAGCTTTAATGTCCTTATCCAAACCTGACGAATTAATTCCCTTTGTATAAGGGATCTCTATCACTTCGCCTCCAATTTCTTTCATTACACGAAAAACATCTTCCCTAATTTGTTTCAAAGGACCTCCGACCCAATCATCCCCATGAATAATATAATCAGGTTTATATTTCAACAAATTGGGGACATAACTCCATTCTTCTTGCGGAACTACTCGACTAACCCCCTTAATATTAGCAACAACTTCCTCTCTTTGTTCATAGGACAAATGAGGCAAACGCTTATGTGAGGCTATAGCTTTATCGGTTAATAATCCGATCAAAACTTCTCCATATTTGGTAGCTTCCTTAATAATATTAATTAATCCCGGATGCATTATATCCGCCGTCATGCCTAAATAAACCACCTTCTGCATACTCTACAATTCTATATTCTAATTTCAAATTATACTGAAAATCAACCTACTATTTACTCAATAATATGAAAAAATTTATGCCGTATAGAAACTCGCCAAAGATACATAAAATAATACGATTCCCACTATATTTACTGTTCATAAATCAATCCCAGACCATTACACGTTGAATCAATTTATATAAAACTGGATCAACCAATTCTAAAGAGCACCTTGAAATTGATAAAGATGATTTTCGGTACATGTAGAGTTTAATTTACAGCCTCAGGCAGTTGTGAGTTGAAAACAAATAATGTACTTTTGTGCGGAGAAAGAATAGAGAGGGGTGGTTTACCCTCCCATAATATAAATAATCACAGGTTAACGCAACTATTTCGCAAATACAGCATCCTTAATAAGTTGGCTAACCTTTTAAAAATGTTTTATGCAAGAATTTGATGTAACGGATTTGATCCGATTGTTATGGAGAAAAAAGTCTTTTATTCTTAAGACTACGTTTATATGTTTGTGTTTGGGCGTGCTTGTTGTGTTATTGAGTTCAAAACAATATACTTCTATTTCCTCTTTTATACCCCAAAAACCGCAAACGGATTTAGACAAAAGTGCTTTGGATGCTTATTTACAAAGGGAGAGTCCAAGTATTTACGAGGCAAATGAAGTGCTAAACCCAGGATTATACCCACGAGTTGTAGAAAATGTGACCTTCCGTAAAAAGGTCATGTATATGCCCGTTTGGGAAGGAAAAGATGGGAAAAAAGTTAATTTAGTGGAATACTTGAGTTCTGATGAGTACCATCCTTTTCATTTTGGCCGTTGGCTAAAGAAATACACGATAGGATTACCCGCCACAATTCGAACGGCAAAAAAGGGAGGTTTTGAAAATGCTATGGAACGAGACACTTCATTGCTTATATTATCACCGAAAGAACAACGGGCAGCAGATGTATTGCAAAGAGGTGTGGTTTTATGGATTGGGGAGGACAATGCTTTGTTGCAAGTGACAACAGGAGACCCCGTGGTTGCGGCTCGTTTAGCCCAAAATGTACTGTCGTTGCTGAAAGAAGAAGTAACGAATTACCGTTCTGCAAAAATTGAAGAACAATGGGTATTTTTAAAACGGCAAATAGGAATAGTTATGCAGGAATTGAAAGCCAAACAACAGGAAATGGCAGAATTGCAGACGAAACAACATGTTCTTTCCACCGGAAATATTGATATACAGAAAGGCTGTCTATTAGCTGAATATCAACATCTTTACGGTAGTTATCAAGAGTTGAATGGAAAATTGGAACGATTAAAGTTAAAGACACAGGATAACACGCCGGTATTTACTATGTTAGAAGAAGTTTACGTACCTTATCAAGCATCAGCTCCAAGACGGGGAATTATTTTAACCGCATTCGTGGCTCTCGGACTATTTTTAGGAATGGTATTGGTAATCACACTACCTTATATAGCAGAAGTGACTCGAAGTAAATTTTTGATGCGTCATTTTTCGGTGAAAGGGGATCAAGTAAAAGATGTTGAATAAGCGACTGATAGGAAATCCGCTAGTTGAGAATTTTCTCTCGTTAGCCATTTTGCAGGGGATAAATTATCTTTTGCCGTTGATCACGATACCTTATCTTTACAACCATCTGGGAGTGGAGCATTACGGGTTAGTAAATTTTGCTATTGCTTTTATGCAATACTTTCTGATCGTGACCGATTTCGGCTTTGGATTATCCGGGACTCGCTATATCGCAGAAAACAGAGATCAGAAAGAGACGATCAACACTTACGTGAATAGTGCAACTTTTTCCCGCATGGGGATTTGTATCGTTTCTTTCGTCATCTTATTGATTTGTTTGTTTCTAATTCCTTCTCTAAGACAAGAAAAGATGTTCTTCTTGTTATTTTTTGGGCAGGTAGTAGGAAATATTATGTCTCCCTACTGGTTCTTTCAAGGAATGGAGCAAATGAGATTTATCACGATAATGACTGTCGTAACAAAAGTATTGAGCCTAACACCTTTATTCTTTGTGGTAAAAGATAGTGCTGATTATTTTTACATCCCGATTTGTTATAGTGTGGGGAGTATCGGGAGTGGAATCATTTGCCTTTATTTGATGAAAAAACGGTTTGGAGTAAACTTCTTTTTTCCAAAAATAAAAAATATTATGACCGTGACAAAAGATAGTGCCAATTATTTTCTATCACGAATTTCTGTTTCGATGTTTACGAATACCAATACCTTTGTGTTAGGATTAGTTTTAGGTAACACCGCAGTTGGCTATTACTCTTTGGCAGACAAGGTTTATCAAGCGTTAACAGGGATATACCAACCTTTAGTGTCTGCAATATTTCCTTATATGACGAAAAACAAAAGAGTAGCCCTTTTCAAGAAGATTTTTATTTGGTCGAATTTGGCTAATATTTGCTTGGTTATTATTGTTGCCTTGTGTATATCGGATATTATGCATTTATTGTTTCAGAACGTGGATGAATCTAGTGTGAACGTGATGTATATTTTTCTGCTTGCCTGCTTGGTAGCTTTGCCAAACACATTGCTGGGATATCCATTTTTGGCAGCATTGGGACATCCTAATTTTACAAACTATTCGCTAGTTGGAGTTTCATTGGTACATATTGTTATAATTGCTTGTTTGTGGGGTGGCGGATGGATTTCTATTTATAGCGTGGCTTGGGTCGTGGTGATGACAGAAACATTATTGTTATTAGTTCGGGCTTGGGGCGGACATAAATATCAGCTTTACGGACAGAGTATAATAAAAAAAGTAATAAAATGAGTTTGAGTTATAAAGAGGTACGAACTTTTACTCCCATGGGGAAATGGAATACCAGATTGGTAGCGGATTGGCTATGTATGCCGCTATCTCCTTTTTTTTCAACAAGATTCGTGGAGTGGAAATTGAGACCGAATACAATCACGTTATTCATGATTTTCTTCGGGGTTATGGGATCTGTGTTTTTTGCCTTGCCCGATTGGAGTTTTAAAGTGACGGGGATCATTTGTTTTTATTTGTGGTATGTGATGGATTGCAGTGATGGAGAAGTGGCTCGAATCACAAAACAATTCTCTACATACGGGCGGGATATGGATTATTGGGCACACCTAACTTGTCATCCATTAATGAATTTGGCTCTTTGGTATTCGTATTTGCAACTTGGGAGATATGAGGAGAGGCTATTGGCTTTTGTGTTTATAGTATTTATTTCGATAGAATTCCAACATCGGGCTTTATTGACATTTCAAGCCTATCACCGGAAAGAAACAGGCACGGAGAATATTGATAATCCTTCTGTATTTCGATATATTTTCCGACAAATGTACCAATATCCGAATTTTATATTGCTGTTTCCATTAATATTCTTGTTGGAATATTTCACGAAAATTCCCACGTTCTATTTACTCGTGGGATGGTGCTCGTTTTTTGTCGTAGGAGTAGGACAAGCTTTATTGAGAATGATTGCATTTTGTTATAAGGGTTAAGGATGAACGAAGAAAGAAAAATCGGCTTGAAAGACACGTTATCGATGTTACTATGGGGAGTAGTGATTCTTATTATTACTCGTCAAGTACCTTTCGTGTCGTATAGTATATTCGGTAATCTGGCTTTGCTGGGTATTGTCGTATTGAATATACGTTATAATGCAACCGGATTTTATCGCACATTTCTGCCTATTCTCTGCTGGTGGTTCTTTCTGGTATTTTACGCCTTGCTACAGGGGAACGAAGTGCCCCTCGTGGCTCGCTTTGCTCTGATTATTTTCTTCCTACTAGCGGCTTATTTCATCATTTTACCTTCTCGGATGATCAAGCTGCTGTTCGCTTTTACATTGTTACAATGTATATTTCTGATCGGACTAGAGTTTGTTCTTTTGCTCTTTTTTAATTTAGAGACATATGAACCACTCCGACATTATTTTATCAATCAGGGATGGGGAGACGTTTACACGTTCACGGGATATTTTTATAATATACCGGTAAAAGGTAACGCACTATTACCTTTCGTGTATATGTTATCGTATTTTATACCTGTATTTCCGCAAAAAAGAAAACGTTTCTTCAGGTGTATATATTTGTTAGCTATCGTATTTGCCGGAAACTTTGCTTACCTAATCAGCTTGTTTTTCTTCCATTTTATACTCTTTTTCTTACAGAATGAGTCTCTCCGACGATTACAGATGAAGATTCTAGGATTATCTTTTCTAATTGTATTGTTTTTTATCCCCGGATTGATTTTCGTGGAGAATGTCATGTCTAAAAAAGTAGATTCTATGGGGACAAGACAAGATCAAGTGGAGGTCTTGATACGGGATATGGGACAAGAACACATGACTATTTGGCTGGGAAAAGGATTAGGAAATACGGTTTCGGAGAAAACAGCTTATCGGGATTACACTGGAAATGTTTATTTCGAGTTACAGACGGTTTATTTCTTTAATCAATTAGGAATTGTGAATTTTATTGTTTTTATATTGTTGAATCTATTTTTGGCTTACACGAAGATTCGAGATCCTAGGTTGTTGTTCGCTTATTTATGCTATATTCTTTATGCATTTACGAATCCTTATATCTTGGATACGAATCAAGTGATTGTGATATTAACTTTAGTAATGGCAAATAAAATACTTGAAGATGAAAATAGGGTGTGTACTCGTAATGTATAATCCTCGACAGGAGTTGTTGACAGCTTCTTTAGACTCATTGAACAAACAAGTGGATGAAATCTTCTTGGGGGATAATTCTGTGAATATGCCGGATTTTATGGCAACATTACTTACTTTATATCCCAATGTGTATTATCGTGGTTTCAAGGAGAATTTAGGGATTGCCGAGGCACAGAACCGAGGGATCGCTTATTTCCAAGAAAAGGAATTTGATTTCGTGCTATTTATGGATCAGGACAGCTTGGCTCCGAAAAATTTAGTTATTTCTTTACTAGCAGATTACGATCGTTTGCAGCAAACAGGAATTGCTATCGGAGGAATCGGTCCCCGCCCCTTTAATCGGAGCGAAGGAAAACCCTACGTGGGGGCAGTGAAGAAGGGAAAATTAATTTTACCGGGAATCACGGAAGTTGGAGAAATTATTAGTTCTGCATCATTGATTCCTATGGTCCATTTCAAGCAGATCGGAGGGATGGAGTCGAGTTTATTTATTGATGGGGTAGATCATGAATGGTGCTGGAGAGCCAAGAAGATTGGTGGATGGCGTTTTTTTATTTCAGAGAAAGTACAATTGAGTCATCAAGTAGGAGAAGGTGACCGACCGTTCATTCTTCGGAAAGTGGCTATACCCACGCCTTTTCGTACATATTATCAATTTCGAAATTATTTTAGATTGGTTCATCGGGGATATGTACCCTTGTATTGGAAAGTTTCTAATGGTTTCAAATATAGTATAAAATTTTTTTATTATCCTTTATGCGTCTCTCCGCGTATAAGTTACATGAAGCAAATATTAAAAGGAATTTATGCAGGAATTACAGGTAAATAAGGAAAGCTGTTTTTCGGTATTAATAGCTGTTTACACGAAGGAACAACCGCTTTTTTTCAGAGAAGCCTTGCGAAGCGTATTTGAACAGAGTTTAACTCCGAATGAAGTGGTATTAGTGAAAGACGGTCCGCTAACTGAAGAATTGGAGCAAGTAATTGCTGATTTTTCTAATGAAAGAAAACAATTAAGGGTTATTGCTTTAGAGGAAAATCGGGGACTAGGAGAGGCATTACGTGTTGGATTGGATGCTTGTTCTTTTGACCTAGTAGCACGAATGGATAGCGATGATATTTGTAAACCAAATCGTTTTGAAAAACAAGTTACCTTTCTGAAAGAACATCAAGAAGTGACTATTGTCGGCAGTTGGATAGAAGAGTTCTCTGATTGTAAAGAGAAAATAGAAGCAATTAGAAAATTACCTCAAGAAGATAAGAAATTAAAGGTATTTATGAAATGGAGGAATCCATTTAACCATATGACGGTGATGTTCCGAAAAAAGGATATACTTGCAGTAGGCGGTTATCAACCATTTTATCTATTAGAGGATTATTATCTTTGGAATAGGTTAGCCAATGCCAATTATTGCTTTGCTAATATTGGGGAATCTTTGTTGTGGGCAAGGGGCGGTTACACGATGCTAGAGCGACGAGGCGGATGGAAATATGTCATATCTGAAAGTCGATTGTTAAAATACATGTATAGTTCCGGGCGAATTAATATTGCGGAATTCGGGATAAATTTGATAATGAAGAGTGTGATTCGTTTAATTGGAAAACGATTACGCCATACAGTGTACACGTTTTTTTTGCGTAAAAAAGTAAAATGTGATAAATAAATTCATAACAAGAAAACGACTTTACATGCAAATGACAAACACTCAACAATTCGTCAATAGAATTTACAAAGATGTAAACCTATAGAGAACCCACTGCAATCCTAGCCAAGTAATACCGTAGTCATACCCTACCTCCGGTCTTCCTCCGTTTATCACGCAGAGATTCTATTATCTCCAATATAGAATTCCCGCCCTTAAGGCACCAATTCACCGCCCCCGTGTACTTATTTCTATAGGTCTTGGGTAGTATTACGATAGATTTTCAGTAAGACATTCACCTCGAATCACAGGAATTGAGCCATATACACGGGAAGATAAATAATTTGCTCTTCTTCACAAAGCTCCTTTGTATAAACGAGATAGCGAGTAAGTATCTTATTGGAAAACTTCTTGCAAAAAGCATCTAAAGAAGCATGCCTCTTGTAACCAGATGATTTCACTTCTATAGGACAAATTTTACTACCTCGTGTCAACAAGAAATCTATTTCATATAACATAAAAAGGCAACTCCTCAAAATCTTTTCACCCCAAATACCCGAAAATCTCAAAATCTTCGTTCACAAACGAACCACACTATCCTGTGACACGGCAGCAATTACATTACCAACCCGGGGCAATCGAACCAAAACCCGACACACACCCGGCTCATCAAGCAATTCTCCCTCAAGTCCTAAAAGTTTACCTTGAATGACACGAACGGGAGAACTAACCGGGGTATCACCTTCAACAACATCTATTTCATCCGCATGATCATTTAAAAGACGCAAGGATGTAATCTGTTGCTCGGAATACACGACAGGGGTTTCGCCCTCTCGTAAAAAAGATATTATGCCGGTAATGTCTTGAATTTTGGAAAACTCGGAACGTGTAAGCCGCACGAATACACAATTGCTAAACAGAGGAACTTCCACCCGTTTTACCTGATTATCCGAATTCCACTCCACCACACGCGAAGGGATATAATTCACAATTCCGGCTTCATCAAGTCGTTTTTTTACACGTTTTTCCGCCCGAAAAGCGGTATATATAGCATACCAATTCGTCTGCTCCATTATTCTCTCACTTCTAAATTTTCAGTCACCTGAATTTTATCCAACACCTCCTGCATGTGGTGTTGAACTCCCTCTTCTTCCATTTGGAAATCAATGGATTCATAAGTAGAATTCTTGGATTTAAACTCGGGAACAATACATTTCATTTGTTTTACCACGGCAAAGTTATCCCTCGTCTGCAAAGCGATATCAAGAGCTTTGATCGAATCGACAACTTCATTATAATTATATTCACGCACTTTAGCAATCTTGATTCTCTCGTGCACGGTAGGCAAAGTAGTTTCTTTCACGTTAAGTACTTCCTCGTACAACTTTTCACCCGGACGCAAGCCCGTGAACACGATATGAATATCTTTACCTATCTCGTAACCGGAAAGTTTAATCATCTTCCGCGCCAAATCAACGATTTTGACACTCTTACCCATGTCGAACACGAATATTTCACCACCGTTACCCAATGCCCCGGCTTGAAGTACCAACTGGCAAGCCTCCGGGATAGTCATAAAGAAACGGGTAATCTCGGGATGAGTTACCGTAACCGGTCCCCCGGCCTCTATCTGCTTTTTGAAACGAGGGATAACCGAACCGTTGGAGCCTAAAACATTTCCGAAACGCGTCGTGATAAAACGAGTATTCGCTATTCGATTTAAAGATTGTGTATAGATTTCCGCGATACGCTTGCTGGCACCCATGACATTGGTAGGATTCACCGCTTTATCGGTAGAGATCATCACGAAACGTTGGCAATCATATTTGACAGCACAATCTGCCACGTTTTTCGTTCCCAGAATATTGGTTTTCACACCTTCGATCGGGTGTTTTTCCATCATCGGGACATGCTTGTAAGCCGCCGCATGATACACTATATTAGGTCTGTATGTTTTGAATATACCTTCTACCCGACTCTGGTCACGAACATCACCGATCTCGATCTTGTAATCGGTAAAACCACATTCTTCCTTTAATTCCAATTCGATATCATAAAGAGCAGATTCGGCTTGATCGAACAACACGATCATCGCCGGGTTGAAATGAGTCAACTGTCGCACGATTTCACTGCCGATTGAACCTGCCGCACCCGTTACCAGCACAACCTTGTTCAATAATTGTTTACGCAAATTCATCTCGTCCATGTGGATCACTTCACGCTCAAGTAAATCCTCGATCTTTATGTTTTTGATATGCCGCATGCTCAATTCCCCGTTTATCCAACTCTCGAAACGAGGCACCTCAAGCACGTTGACATTCGCGGTCAAACAGGTTTCCACGATCTCTCGCTTTTTATCAGCTGAAATCTGTTTTTTGGCAATCACCACTTTATCTACCCGGTGACGTTTCAACAACCCGGGCAAAGCGGACATCTTGTATATTTTGACTCCTTCAAGTACTTTCCCCGCCTTGCGATTGTTCACGTCGATAAAAGCTAACACGTTATAAGTGGCATCTTCCACGTTATCCATGGCATGCTTTGCCATAATCCCGTACTCGTCACTACCACAAATAATCACGTTCTTTTTCGTGCGCTCGGCCCCGACGTACTGGGAAAAGATTTTTTTCACGATCGCACGACTCATCACCATCACGCTTGTCAATCCCACGTACTCGGTAAGAAGCACCGACAAAGGGATATAAGTCTCGCCAAACACTAGAAAATAGATACCGTCTCCCATCAAAAGAGCGATCTCTCCCGCTGTCAAGACGTAATAGATGCGCAAAGCATCCTCTGTTCCCGAGAAACGCACTATGCCGGAATAAGTACGCCCCAACACGAAACTGATAACCCGGACTCCCACGATCACGAGGGCTCCGTTCAGAACAAAATCCAACCTCATCCGGTCAATTTGGAAATTAACCCAGATCAGATAGGCAACACTCACAGCCATTATGCACAACGCCACGTCTATCAGGAATACAATCCATCTAGGCGTGTAAGAAAATGAATGCAATGTCCTCATTCTGTAAAGACCATTTGTTATAAAAGCAACCATATCATTATTAGTATAAAATAAAAACCTTCGCGGATTACCATTCCTTAAAGGTGGACATCCGCGAAGGTAATAGAAATATATTAAAAAGAAAACTTTTTTAATATGCTTTTAATACGTTCACCTCTTCCGGCGTTAAAAATCGCCAACGTCCCCGCGGCAAATTTTTCTTCGTGATCCCGGCGAAAAATACCCTATCCAACCGGAGTATCTGGTACCCCAGATGCTCGAATATCCGGCGAACGATTCGATTCCGACCGGAATGAATCTCAATCCCGACCTGAGTCTTATCGTCAGCAGATACCATAACTTCATCGGCTTTAATAAAACCGTCTTCAAGGTCAATACCTTTCCGTATGGCATCCAAATCTCCGGTTTTTACCACCTTATCCAAGAATACGTGATAAATCTTCTTCTGGTTATACTTGGGATGCGTTAATTTTTTAGCCAAATCGCCATCATTCGTGAAAAGTAACACTCCCGTGGTCTGACGGTCCAAGCGCCCAACCGGGTAAACCCGTTCTTTGCAAGCTCCATCGATCAACGACATCACGGTTTTACGCTCCAAGGGATCTTCCACCGTGGTCACGTAATCTTTCGGTTTATTCAACACGAGATATACTTTGCGCTCCGGAACAATCACTTGATCATCGACCTCAACTTTATCCGTTCGTTTCACTTTCACACCTACCTGCTGTACAATCTCACCGTTCACCTTCACTCGTCCGGTAGTAATCAAAACATCCGCATCACGTCTGGAACAAACACCACCTTTGGCAATATAACGGTTTAAGCGCAGTTCTGTTTCCTGTCCCTCGTTTTTCTTGCGAAACTCGATTTGCTTTTTCTTGCTATATACACTTCTGGATGCCTCCTCGTTATCAAACGATCTCTTGGGACGCTCGGAAAACCGTTCGCGACGCTCTCCACGATCATCCCGATTTCCCTGCTCCCGACGATCATCTCTCCGGTACGCGTCACGATTTCTGTCTTGGAATCGATTTTCTCTGTTTCTATCCTGATCTTGCGGACGTCTTTCACGACGTTCTTCTCGGTCTGAATTACGGTAATTATCACGATATTCCCGTCTTTCACGATCATCTCGACTATCCCGGTTATCACGATACTCCCGTCTTTCCCGGTTATCACGATTGTCCCGGTTAATCCGGTTATCCCGGTTATCCCGATCAAAAGATCTTCTCGGAGCACGGTTATTGTTATCCCGATTCTCGAAACGATTGCCTTCACGTGTTCCTCTTTCCCGGTTTCCATCCGTCTCCCGACGATAACGATTCCCGTTGTCGGAATCCCCGGATTGTTCTCTTTCTCTTTCCTTGTTCAAATCACGGATACCATTATATCCACGTTCACGGTCAGACCGATCCGCGTTAAAACGGCTAGGTCTTCTGAATTCTCTTTCTCCACCCTCACGGTTTTCGAAATTCTGTGTTCTGTCCCGACGATTCTCATCACGATTCCCTATCGGTCTAGTAATTCTAGGTCTTTTAGTTTCCCTACTCATGTTCTAAATCTCAATTTAATTTTTGATTTTATATCAATCACGCGAGCCGATGCCCGTATTCAATTTTCAATTACTTCGGTGCCGCCCTATAAACGAAAAACGCCACCACAGAGAACAGGATATTCGGTATCCATACAGCTAATAACGGATTCATGTTTCCATTGGTTGCAAAAACTGTTGAAAATTGCATGAATAAAATGTACGAGAAACTGATTAATAAACCTAATCCCAAGTGGAATCCCATTCCTCCCCGTATTTTTCGAGAGGCTATACACACGCCGATTAACGTCAATATAAAAGTGGAAAAAGCACCCGAAAACATCTTATACTTTTCGATCTGGTATTCCACCACGTTACTGCTCCCCCGCAATTTTTGACGGGCTATATACTCGTCCAACTCCGGCAATGTCAGACGTTCCTTGATTTTCTTCGGGTCTTCAGTAAATTCTTTTACACTGAAATTCAGCACGGTATCGATATCTTCTTTCCCGACAGTATAAGTTTCATTCGTCCCGTCAAATTCCCGTAAAACCCAATTTTTGATAGTCCATTTTTCTTTTTTATCATTCCACACGATAGAATTCGCGGACAATTTGCTGACCAGCGTGTCGTCCTTGAACACCTCGTACGTGAAATTATCTCCCCGTTTGGCATATATATTGAACCCGCTCATGTAAATAAACTCACCGGGCGCCACCTGCTGGTGAATATCACTTTCCTTGAAATTATAAGGTTTCCAGATATATTTTTCAGAAAAAGCAATCCGTTTTCTATTGGCATTAGGTATAATGAACGCGCTCAACAAGAGGGACAGACCGGCAATTACCCCCGCCGAAATCATGTACGGGCGCACCATACGCCGGAAACTGATTCCCGTACTCAGAATAGCGATAATCTCACTGTTGTACGCCATCTTCGAGGTGAAAAAGATCACGGATATAAACGTGAACAAGGCGGAGAACATATTAGCGAAATAAGGCACGAAATTCACGTAATAATCGAAAATAATCTCCCCTGCCGGGGCTTCTTTTTCAAGGAATTTCTCCAAACGTTCCGAGAGATCGAAAACAATCACAATACTCAAGATTAGCACCATCGAGAAAAAGAAGGTACCCAAGAATTTCCGGATAATATAGATGTCTATTTTTTTCATTTTCACATGTACCTCGCGGCACTACAATCTTCTTGTAACTTTTTTAATCGTTCTCGTTTTCCACTCTACAAAATCCCCTGCCTGTATATGTCGGCGTGCTTCCCGCACCAACCACAAATAAAATGACAAATTATGGATCGAGCAAATTTGTAAGCCTAAAATTTCATCCGCTTTTATTAAATGTCGCAAATAAGCTTTCGAGTAATCGGTATCCGCGAAACTCAACCCGGCGGGATCGATAGGACTGAAATCATTCTCCCATTTCTTGTTCTTTATATTGATAACCCCTTCTGTCGTGAACAACATCCCGTTCCTACCGTTACGCGTCGGCATCACGCAATCGAACATATCCACTCCAAGGGAAATCGCTTCCAGAATATTTTCCGGCGTTCCCACGCCCATGAGATAACGGGGCTTATCTTGCGGCAAAATCCGATTGACTACCTGAATCATCTCGTACATGGTTTCCGCCTCTTCCCCGACGGCCAATCCCCCGATTGCGTAACCTTCCCGTCCCAAAGCCACGGCATGCTCCGCTGCACGTTCCCGTAAATCTTTATACACGCATCCCTGCACGATAGGAAAAAGTGACTGGTGATACCCGTACAAGGGTTCCGTTGCGTCAAACTGCCGCACGCATCTTTCCAACCAACGCTGCGTGAGTTCCAACGACTTTTTCGCGTACCCGTAATCACTCTGTCCCGGGGGACACTCGTCAAACGCCATCACGATATCCGCCCCGATCTTTCGCTGGATATCCATCACGTTTTCCGGCGTGAATAAATGCTTCGAACCATCTATATGCGAACGAAATACAACTCCCTCTTCCGTGATTTTCCGGCAATCACCCAAAGAAAATACTTGAAAACCGCCACTATCCGTGAGGATCGGACCATCCCAAGAATTAAACTTGTGCAAGCCGCCGGCAGCTTCCAATATACCCGTGCCCGGACGCAGATACAAGTGATACGTGTTCCCCAGAATAATTTGGGCTTTAATATCTTCCTTCAATTCCCTTGCATGCACGGCCTTCACGGTTCCCACCGTGCCCACGGGCATAAAAATCGGAGTTTCGATATTCCCATGATCCGTGGTCAACACACCGCATCGTGCCTCACTATTCTTGTCTTTCGCTAAAAGGGTATATTTCATCTAATCATGATTTTGAGCCTGCAAAGATAGCACAACTAAACGAGAGTTGCAACACTAACTTTTTCGGTTCAAACGAATCATCTCCTGCAACCGCCTAAAACGGGCACAAACTTTTGACCACGTCCCCGCTTTGTCCCTAAAGCATAAACCGACATTATCCTTTATCGAGAATAGTGTCAGCGTGAAGGGTTGCTCTTTATACATTCGCACCCACACGTCATAAGTCAACATACAACGCGCACGACATCTCCAAGCATTTTTACGCGGTTCGCGATAAATCATTTCCACGGCACAAGCATACCTCGAACCATCCGGGAGATCCACGAATAAAGAATCCGTATTGAAAACCGCATTCGTTTCCACCGTAATCAATAATGTCACGGAATCCCTTGCATCCAAATAAGTATAATCATACAACAAAGACCCGCGACACAATTTCATATTCCCTTTCATCTCCGCCATTTTTTGGGGATACACGAAATAAAGCAATCCATCCGGATGTATTTTCTGCACGTAGAAACCTTTCAGATTCTGGGCTCCCAGCGGCAAAGCCATAAACAACACAAACACCAAAAACAATCTTCTCATAACTATTATATATATAAAAATAATCCGACCAAATTTACACCTAGTCGGATTAATACATGTTTCAATTAAATCTTCCGTTTACTCCCCGTAAACCATCACCTTATAAGTACTGAAAATTCCCAAAATACTCTTTTTCTGGCTGTCCACGTGGCTGATTTTCTTAATTCCGGCAGACTTGGCAGCGGCTTGAATAGAAGCATCTCCCGACAGATACACTCCCAAAATATTGTTCACGGAAGCAGTTCCTACCTTTGAGCCCAGCGGGTTGGATGTCACGTGTTCACCTGTTTGCACATCCATGTAAATAGCTCCCATTCCGGCTTGACTTGACAAAGACGCACAGCTTGACATACCCGCTGCCACTACCACTAGTAACAATAATCTTTTAATTGATTTCATAGTTTCTATTTTTAAATTTTAAATATAAGGTTCTTGTAACAACGCTCTTTTTAATATTTTTTCAAAAATACAAGAAAATCATAATTTCCCGTGCAATATAACGATGCGGGAATGACACGATTTTATTGCGAATCTTGCGACTGCATTTTCTCTTTTAACCGCTCGGACAAGTATGAAAAAAAGTCCCGTTTCAAAAGCAGGGAAACCCGAAATAACAGAGTCGTGTCAATACTTTCCTTTTGAAACAAACGATAAACGTTTGAACGATCGCATGACAATTTACGGGCAAACCAACTAATGCTCCGCTCCTGTTTTTCCAATTCCTCCTTAATTAAATCTCCGATACTTTTCTCCATAGTTTTTATCTCTATCCGTTACATCGCGAAAAACAACTGTCTTTCCATGAATTTCCTCTTTTTAACGACCGGGGACACCTTGGTACACCATCCATTTCCCATCAACTTTCCTCACATCCAAATTATCCGTTCTTTCTCTCTCTCCTTTTTTTTCTTTCAACAAGACCTGCACCTTTGCCTTAGTGCCATCTTCCGAAAACTCAATCCCTTTCACGGTTTCCTCGTACTTGGCTGCCTCTTCTTCCATGAATTTCAATACTTGTTTATCTTTAGCTTTTCCCGCTTTGACTATCTGGAAAAGCATATCATTTCCCACCACGTATTTCTCCATGGATGAATAGTTACCCTCTTTCGAGTCTTTATAAAACTTCAACGCCAAATCTTTCACTGTTTCCTCATCCGACTTACCACATGATGCCATTAAACCGCAAACGAGTAACAACATCAAACTAAATAATTTTGTTTTCATATTCAAACGATTAAATTAAACTTATTCCTCTTCTATCACGGCAAATTCATTCCATTTATTAGCTGCTTTATAAGTTTCAAGAGAACCTTTAGGCACAATCAATGTACACTCGGACGCATTCGCAAACGGTGAAAGCGATAAAACCAAAGGTTCTGCCCGATTACAACGCACGTACTTTATGTCCGGCATCCCGTAAAAAGCTTGATATCCCAATGAAACCAAGGTACTCGGGAGAATTATCGTATTTCCTATACTTTTACAAGCAAAGGCATAACTCTTTACCGTAGTCACCCCTTCCGGAATAGTCAAATTACCCGTGAAAGCGTCACAATAACTAAAAGCATTTTCCCCTATCACGCGTAACGAAGCAGGCAACACCAAAGCTCCGGACAAGGACTTACAATTCCAAAATGCGTTATCTCCAATCTCTTCCAAACCGGAAGGCAAAGTCAACGCCCCGTTGAATCCCCTGCAATCGGAAAACACAGAAGCCTCAATCACCTTTATTCCATTCGGTACAATCAAATTACCCGTGAAACCTGAGCAAGATGAAAACGCCCCTTTCCCGATTCGTGTAAGCGTTGACGGAAGACTCAATTGCCCCGTGAAAGAACAAGCTCTAAAAGCCTCCATTCCTATAGTTTCCAAACCGTAAGGTAAAGTCAACGCTCCCTCGAAAGCACAATCGGCAAACGCCATGTCACCAATCGATTTCACGTTAGAAGGAACAACCAGATTACCGGCTAATTGAATACAATGGTCGAAAGCACTCTCCCCAATCTCTTCCAACGCCGCAGACAAAGTCACCCCGGTAATTTTCTTACAATAATTAAAAGTTTCCTTACCAATTATCCGTACCCCATCAGGAATAATTACATCCCCTGTTAACGATTCGCAACCATTAAAAGCCGACTCTCCAATTTCAACACAAGTGGCAGGCAACACCAATTTCCCGTCAAAATAATTTCCATAAAAAGCCCTACGGCTAATCACCTCTATTCCATCAGGCAAAATCAAATCGCCACGCAAACCGGTGCATTGCGCGAAAGCGTACTCGCCTACTTCCTTCAACCCGTCAGGCAATTCCAGTGTTCCGGTAAAATTATTACAAGACTGAAAAGCAGCGTACCCGATTTTCGTCACGCTTCCCGGAAGTTTCAATTCCCCTTTAAAACCGCAATCATAAAAAGCATTGTCCCCAATCTCCTCCAGCCGGGATGGTAACACAATATACCGGAAAGCACTCTTCCCGTAGAAAGCCCGAGCGGGAATACTGGTATCTTCCACCTCTTCCATATCGATACTTGTCAACTTTGTCATGGAATACTTCATGGCGTCATAATCATCCTGTCCCAATGTTCCACTCAACTTCACCCCGCAAGTAGTCGTCATACGCTCTTTTCCGACCAACGTCCTCAACGTTCCCGGCGTCTTCACGTGAATATACAGGCTATCGCCCACACCTTGATACACACCGATAGTACGAGCTGTACCATTCTCCCTCACCGTGATCAATCCCTTGCGATAATCGCGGGTAGTGTTCGTATCCACGGAGAATTGCAACGTACTTACTTCCCCGTCAAGAGACGAGATACATTTTAGCCACGAATACTCACTTGGGATGTCCACGCTAGGAATCCCACCGGAAGACACGTTTACCGAAACTATATTCTTCCCGCTACTCACACAACATACATCGTCAACCACCGTACTTCCACCTCCTTGCGAGAAACCGTATCCCTCTTGCTGTGGATAAATGTATACATCGGCATTGAAAGTATTCCAATTGGGCAAGCGTTTAATCTCTTCCGGAAACACTCCGGTCAAACGATTGCCATACAAAACCAATTTCCCCAAACCGGTAATATTACCCAACGATGCGGGAACAATTCCAGTTAATTGATTATTATGCAAAAGCAAAGAATATAAACCAGTCAAATTACCCAATTCTTCCGGAATATTTCCGGATAAATTATTATCATGCAATGCCAAAACCGAAAGAGTAATAAGTTTTCCAAACTCTTTCGGTATATTACCGGTCAACTGATTATACATCAAAAACAATCTTTCTAACTTCTGCAAGTTCCCTAGTTCAGCAGGAATATTTCCGGTTAATTGATTCATATGCAAAAACAAATTTGTTAATTCCGTTAACAAACCCAATTCGACAGGGATCTCACCGGATAAACGATTATCACATAATTCTAAATATTCTAATTTTACCAATAACGACAATTCCTTGGGTATACTTCCGGTTAATGCATTACTACTCAAACGTAATGTCTGCAGATTTGTTAGATTTCCTAATTCTGGAGGAATATTTCCGGTCAATTGGTTTCTTTCTTCACCAAGTCCTAATCCCAAGTATTGCAATTCACTTAATTTTCCAAGCCCAGAGGGAATATTCCCAATTAAATTATTTCCATCTAATTCTAATTTTATAACCCTTCCATCTCCATTACAAGTCACCCCATACCATTCCGACAATGGTTTATCGCTACACCAGTTCGCATTATTTATCCAATTCTGACCACCCGTCGCGTTGTAAAAAGCGATCAACGTCTCCCGGTCCGAAACACCTCCCTCTTGAGTAACCGTGAGAACAACATTTCTCTTCATCCCCGGTTCTCCGACACTTACCACGATTTCTCCCGAACGGGGACTCCCGTTATTGGCGGTTGCCGTTACCGTAAGAGTATTACCGCTAGCCACCGCACTACACCACCCGGTGATTTCCGGATCTATTGCAAACGTCCAAGAACTTTGATTCGTGAGCACCAACACGTTTCGGTTTTCGCCCGCGGGAGCCATTTGCAAGGTATCGTGATTTAGCATCAACGTCATATCCGGCAATTGGATCACGCGAACCGTCTTCTGTAAACTACCCGCCGTGAAAGTAATCGCACACTCCCGGGCAACAGTTGTATTACCATAAGCCTTGGTATAAACGGTCACCGTGTTAGCGTCTTCCATCAACTCGCACCAGTCCGCACCTCCCGTCACCGAAGCCGTCCACTCCTCGGCATTGGTTGTTACCCAAAGCGTCGTGTACGATTCCGATGCATCCACCGCAATCGTGTCCGCAGATACTTCCAACGAGAATGCCGTTCCCAACTGCGCCAGCGAAAGGTTGGCGTACACCTTGCCGTTAGGCGTTGCCACCGTCAACTCGGATTTCCGGGCGTTGCCACCCGTGTTTTTCTTCACGGAGACCACCACCTCGTCGCCCTCGACACGAGTCTCGTACCAGTCTACCGGAGGCGTATGAAGTTGCCACTCGGGCTGATTCGTCACCACCCGCACCCGGCGTTCCCCGCCATCGGCAGAAAGCGAGAATGCATTCTCGGACAACCGAAGAGCCGGATCGGTTCCCAACTGTTCCACCGTGATCAATCCCGTGGCTGTCACTTCCGTCGCCGCACTCGACGAGGTCAAGTTGATATACCCTTTACGGGTAGCCCTCTCGGGATTATCCCCTTTCGGAACGATTTGCAATTTATCCCCGTCCCGGGTAACCTCGAACCAAGCGGCATCGCCCCCCACCGCGTTGTACGTCCACTCGTCCTGATTGGTACTTATCGATACTTCTTCCTTCACGGCTCCCTTTTGTTTGAAAATCAATTGCGAGGAACTGTATTTCACTTGCGGCAATGTGCCCGCTTGGAACACGGAAACCGTCTTCGTCAACTCCTTGCTCCCCTTTCCCACGGTCACGG